>CANGDZ010000007.1 GCA_947452785.1 Comamonadaceae bacterium
CAAACCTATTGCCAAAGGGTGGAATCGGCCTTGCCCAAAGGAGGGCAGGTCAATATTTTGCAAATGACCGATAAACAGTACGAACGCATCATCAGTTTTCACGGCAGGCGCAAAGACCCAGCGAAAAAAACACCCGATCAGTTCGATTTATTCGGGTAAAGGAGCGATTTTGAAGAGACGGACAACAGAGAAAGTCTTTGCGAAACAGAGACTTATCGTTGTCCTAGTCTAGTCGATTGGGAAATGCGCTCTGACCGGAACTCGAAATTCCATCTTATGGCCCGCCACATTAGTCTAGTCGATTGGGAAATGCGCTCTGACCGGAACAATAGGAGTACCTCTTGCGTAGCCGCTGACAGTCTAGTCGATTAGGAAATGCGCTCTGACCGGAACAACCGCCCCAAGATTGACCTCGCGCAATTGAGTCTAGTCGATTGGAAAATGCGCTCTGACCGGAACACTGCATCTTTCCCATCATCCTTGCCGGGAAGTCTATTCGATTGGGAAATGCGCTCTGACTGTCGTGTCTCAGCGCGAACAAGCCGGCCCGACTAGCTCGGGCCGGTATTCAAAGTGCACCGTGTCAAAGTGTGCCCATTTGCCACCCCAAATAAAGCCTTCTTGTTCAAAGACCGTGACCACGCGTTGCAGCGTGGGATCTTTCAGTACCGCAGCCGGGTAGGTGCAAGCGCCTTCTTCGGTGCAGCCGCTCCACTGCCAGTAGCGTCCCAGGCCGTGTGGCAGGGTGAAGTCCACCGCCGCGCCAAAAGCATGGGCGCTCAGGCGCGGTGCACCCGCAATGCGGCGCCAGTAAAAGCTGCCAGCGGGCTGGCGTACATAGGCGGCGGTGGCCACTTCTTGGGCCAGTGTGCGGCCCACCCGTTCTATGGCTTGGGCTGCGCCGTTCAGGCGGGTGAACAGCAGCGTGCGGCCGTTCGGTGCCCAGGGCACGGCCACCAAGTGGCGCTGCACTTCGGTGGGTGTGGCGCCGTACAGAACCGTGAAGAAGGGCTGAGCGCGCATGCGGCCCGGGTCTTGGTTGCGCAGCGGCGGTGTGGCCGGAAATCCTGCGGCATAAGGCTGAGCCAGTTGGGTTTTCAGGTCGGCTTGGTTCAGCAATTGTGCGTGTGGCAGGTGGTCCTTGTGCTCGTCAAATTCAAAGCGCTGACCCGTGAAACTGACCAAGGCCTGATCTGACGCGGCGTTCACTTGCGGCGCCCAAAACTCGGGGTAGGCCTGGCGCAGACATTCGGGACCGCTCAGCGCCAGTGCCGGCGTGGCTGCGCCCAACACCAGAGCAGTGAATGCAAGCCCCACAGGGCTTCTAAGGATGAACAAAAAGATAAACATTGACGCAAGACAAGTAGGCATTAATTAAGGCCATTGAAAATTCGTCTCTTGATCAACATCAACGGAGACAAGCATGGCCTGGCAACAAATATACGACCCTTTCGGCAACATGATCATTTCGACGGCGCTGGCAGCGATCCCCGTGGTGGTGATGTTGGCCGCGCTCGGCTTTTTTCACATCAAAGCGCACATCGCGGCGGGCATCGGCCTTTTGGCTGCTGTGTTAGTGGCCGTTTTTGCCTACGGCATGCCCGCTGAGATGGCCGGCAAGGCCGCCATGTACGGTGGATTTACGGGCTTGTTGCCGATTGGCTGGATTGTGCTGAACATCATATTCTTGCAGCAGTTGGCGGAGAAGAACGGCAGTTTCAAAATTTTGCAAGACTCACTCTCGGGCATCACCGAAGACCGACGTTTGCAACTGCTGTTGATTGCGTTTTGCTTTGGTGCTTTCTTCGAAGGCGCTGCAGGCTTTGGCACACCGGTAGCGGTGACGGCCGGTATTTTGATTGGCCTGGGTTTCTCGCCGCTGGCGGCTTCGGGTTTGAGCTTGATTGCCAATACGGCCCCAGTCGCCTTTGGCGCTTTGGGCACGCCGGTCATCACGCTGGCCAAGGTACATGGTTACGACCTGATGGAGGTCACCGCCATGATCGGGCGCCAGTTGCCGTTCTTCTCGCTCTTGGTGCCGTTCTGGTTGATCTGGGCCTTTGCCGGTCGTAAGGCGATGATGGAAATCTGGCCCGCCTTGTTGGTCACGGGCCTGTCCTTTGCGATCCCGCAGTACCTGGTATCTAACTTCATTGGCCCTGAGTTGGTGGACATCATTGCGGCCATCGTCTCGATGGGTTCGTTGATTTTGTTTTTACGCGTGTGGCAACCCGAGCAACTGTGGACCTCGCCTTCCATGCGCGGCCACGATATGAGCGCGCATGAGGCCAAAGAACCGCAAGCTGTCGTTCGTCACAGCCAGGCTGATTTAATTCGCGCATGGACACCTTGGGTCATTTTGTCGGTGTTCGTTTTTGTGTGGGGACTGCCTGAGTTTAAAAACTATCTGAACGCCCTGTTTGCGCCCAAGTTCCCGATTGACGGCCTGCACAACCTGATCATGAAAGTGCCACCGGTGGTGACCACGCCGCACCCCGAGGCTGCGGTCTATACGCTCAATCTGTTGTCGGCCACGGGTACCGGCATCTTGTTGTCGGCCATCGTCGGCGCGCTGGTGATGAAGTACAACCCGATGGAGATCGTCGGTAACTACCTGCGCACTTTTTGGTTGGTGCGTTATTCGTTGTTGACCATTGTGTTGATGCTGGCGCTGGGCACCTTGACGCGCTACTCAGGCACCGACACCACGCTGGGGCTGGCCTTTGCCAATTCAGGCGTGTTCTATCCTTTCTTTGGCACCCTGATGGGCTGGGTCGGCGTAGCCATGACGGGCTCGGACACGGCGTCTAACGTGCTGTTTGGTGGCATGCAAAAAGTAGCGGCCGAGCAACTGGGTTTGTCGCCCAACCTGATGGGCGCGGCCAACAGCTCGGGCGGCGTGATGGGCAAGATGATCGACGCGCAGTCCATCGTTGTGGCCTCCACGGCCACGCGCTGGTTCGACCATGAAGGCGACATTCTTCGCTATGTTTTTTTCCATTCCATCGCCCTGGCCTGTCTGGTCGGTTTGTTTGTGACCTTGCAAGCCTATGTGTGGCCGTTCACCAGTATGGTGGTGCATTGAAATGGCTCACAAGCTGAGCAACTCCACGCTGCGCGTCAGCACCGGGCGGCACAAAATTTTGTAGCCGTCGGCGTCAAAGCCTGCCGCCAAGGTGCTCAGTTGCCGCGCCTCGTCCGGCGTGGCGGCGCTGCCCAAATAGCACCAGTGGTTCACGACGTGGATTTGCGTGAGTTCTGCGTCGCGCTCCACCAAGCCTATTGCGCCTTCGTGCGGCCAGCATTCCACCCGCAAGCCGAGCAGGCTGGTAAACAGGCGTTCGCTGTGGGCTTGCGGCGTTTCATCACCCCGGCATACGCCCGCACATTGACGGATCGCAGCGCGAAAGCAGGCCTTGCTGGGCGGCAACTTTTCCAGACCCAAAGGGGCATAACAGAGCTTGTTTTGATCGGCCAGTGCGCGCAGTGCATCGAGCGCCGCATGGCGACTGGCAAACAGGCCGTACAGGTCGGGCACGCGCGCAAAGTCGATGTCTTTGGCGTACACCACCTCGGGCACGCCCTGCGTCATTTGCAGGCTGCACAGTTGCTTGTTACGGCGCAGCTTTTGGTTGAACAGTGGGTGCTGCGCCTTGATCATTTGCGCCTCCAGCAACAGCGCGCCAATCTCACCCGCGGTGCGGATATGGCTGATGCGCTGGGTCTGGCGCAGCATGCGCGCTTCGTCCTGCGTGCGAAGGTGCGACAGCAGCCGTGCGCGGATGTTCACACTTTTGCCGATGTACAGCGGCAAGTCCCCTTCTTGGCCATGAAACACGTAAACACCCGCACCTGTGGGCGCGTCTTCAATGGCAGCGCGCAGATGCTGCGGATATTCGTAGACCCGAATGTCCTCAAAGTCGTCACGGCGGCGGCGGGGCAGTTGCATGGGGAGCGATTGTGACCTGCTTGTGTGGCCCTCGCTTTTTGATGGAATCTGTTGACTTGCATCAGTGAAAAATTGAATCAGGGGCCGCAAACTGCAATGCATGACTTGATATAAGAAGGAAGTACTGTATGTCGCACTACCATGCACTGGTTTGGCTGGATCACGTTGAGGCGCATGTCATGCATATCAGTCCTGACGATGTGGAAAAGTCTGTGATCCAACCCAAAGATCAACACCACAAACTTCACTCACGTGCTGGCACTCTAGGGGATGGGCGCGCCCCTGAGGATCAGGACTACTACCACCGAGTCGTCGAAGCACTGAAAGGCGCCACGGAAATCTTGATCGTGGGCCCCGCACAGGCCAAGCTCCAACTGATCAAACACATCCATGCACATGACCCTGATGTGGTGAAAAAAGTGGTGGGCGTGGAGACCGTGGACCATCCCACCGATGCGCAGTTGGTCGCTTACGCACGCAAGTACTTTTTGGCGAAAGACAAGATGCTGCAGGGCGCAGCCTAATCCGAGACGCTGTTGGCAAAGCGCCAACGTGCGCGCACTTAGCGCTAAGTCGCCGTGAGACTTTTAAAACAACGGCGCAGTGGTGTGCTCCGCATCTGGCGTCCCTGGTTGCGCCCTGCTCCCTGGCCCTTCGGCCTTCAATCCTTCCGCTGGCCAGGCCTGCAAGAAGTCGCCGCTTTCCCGCTCACTGGCTTGCAGCCAGTCGTCATAGCGCCCAGGCGGCAAGATCACGATCATGCGTTTCTCGTCCTGCGGCTTGTGAAAGTTGCGCATCAGCGCGTGCTCGTCGGCGTTGATCGTCAGCATCGTGAAGCTGTGCACCGTTTCGCCTTCGGGTGACCGCCACTTAGCCCACAGACCGGCCACGCCCATTGGTTCGTCGTTTGCCAGCGCAATGCGCGTGGGCACCGCTTTACCGCTTCGCCAATCGGGTTCAAAGAAAGACTGCACCGGGATGACGCAATGCTGGACGCGCTTCCAAGCATCGCGAAAGCTAGGCTTCTCGGCCACGGTTTCAGTGCGGGCGTTGTACGTGTGGCGGGCGATCTTGTGGTCTTTGGCCCAATGCGGAATCAGGCCAAAGCTGCCGAGCAGCGCGTCACGATGCGGCACCGCGTCATCGCCCACATCGGCGTTTTCATGGCGCCGAATGAAGGTGCTCAGGTAGCCTGGCCACACATCGCGCCGGGCCAGTTCGCTGGGCATGGTCACGCCGAAATGCTTTTTCAAGAGAGCTTTGTCGTGGACGGATTCGAAGTGGGCGCACATGCAGGGACTTTAATCCGCTGAATTCATTTTTTCGATCCCCTTGATTGAATGCAGTTCACAAAACAGACTGCGAGACAAGTTTTTTCAATTAAAGTAGACTACACAGTCACAAATCAGAACCTGGAGTTCGCATGACTTTACGCGCGGCATTCAAAGCCCTCTTGGGGCTGAGCTTGGGCCTGTGTTTCAGCGTGGGGGCCATGGCGGCAGACCCTGCGTCCAAGGCAGCGGCCTGCCCGGCCCTGTTGCAGCACAACTTGCTGCGCCTGCAGGATGAAAAGCCGCAGTCGCTGTGCCAGTACACCGGCAAAGTGCTGTTGGTGGTCAACACCGCCAGTTACTGCGGTTTCACGCCCCAGTACAAAGACTTGGAGGCGCTGCACGCCAAATACGCCGACAAAGGCTTGGTGGTGCTGGGCTTTCCGTCGAACGATTTTGCGCAGGAGAAAACCACCAACAAAGAAATCGCTGATTTTTGCGAGAACACTTTTGGCGTGAAATTTCCCATGTTCACCAAGACCGCCGTTACCGGCGCTGACGCCGCCCCGCTGTACAAACAACTTGCCGAATTGACCGGTAAAAAGCCGAGCTGGAATTTCTTCAAATACCTGATCGGCCGTGACGGCAAGGTGGTGGACACCTTTGGCAGCATGACCAACCCCAGCAGCCGCAGCGTGGTCAGCGCAATCGAAAAAAGTCTGGCCGCACCGGCGGCGAACTGAGTATGGGTTTGCGCAAAATTGCCATAGTCGGCTCCGGTATTTCGGGGTTGGCCGTGGCCCATACCTTGCACTGCTTCGCTGACATCACCTTGTACGAGGCTGGTGATTATTTTGGCGGCCACACCCACACGGTGGACGTGACTTTGCCCACCCCGCAAGGCCCTGTCACGCATGGCGTGGACACCGGGTTTTTGGTGTTCAACGAGCGCACCTACCCGAACTTGATCAATCTGTTTGCGCAGCTCGGGGTGCAAACCGTGGCGTCCGACATGTCGTTCTCGGTCAAGGTGCCGGGGGCCTTGAATGGCCAAGCGCTGGAGTGGAGCGGCTCGAACCTAGACACCGTGTTCGCGCAGCGCAGCAACTTGGTGCGGCCTCGCTTTTTGAAAATGCTGGCCGATGTGCTGCGCTTTAACGCGTTGTGCAACCGCATGGTCAGCGCCAATTTGGACGCCGAGCTGCACCAACCGCTGTCTGATTTTTTGCTGAAAAACCGTTTCAGCAACGAGTTTCGCGACTGGTATTTTTTGCCTATGCTGGGCTGCATTTGGAGCTGCCCGACCGACCAGATGCTGCGCTTCCCGGTGGCCACCATGATCCGCTTTTGCCACAACCATGGCTTGATTCAAGTGACGAATCGGCCCCGCTGGTTCACCGTGCTGGGTGGGGCGCGCCACTATGTGGACAAGATCGTGGCGAAAATGGCCGACAAGCGCTTGAACACGCCGGTGCGTTTGATTGAGCGCGATGCCGATGGTGTGCGTATCGTCACCGACGGCCAGGTCGAGCGTTTTGACGAAGTGGTCATTTGCAGCCACTCCGACCAGGCTCTCGCCATGTTGCGCGACGCCACGGCTGCCGAGCGCGAGGTGCTGGGCGCGATCCGTTACCAAGCCAATCTGGCGGTGTTGCACACCGACGCGAGCGTGTTGCCCGAGCGCCCAAAAGCCTGGGCCGCCTGGAACTACGAGCGTGCAGCCAGCGCCGCGCAAGAGTCCACCCGCGTGTGCTTGCACTACCTGCTGAATCGCTTGCAGCCCTTGCCTTTTGAGCAGCCGGTGGTGGTCTCCTTGAACCCCGTCAGCACCATTGCACCCGAGCTGATCCTGGGCCAGTACAACTACGCGCACCCGGTGTTCGACCTGGCCGCGATCGAGGCGCAAAAGCGCATGCCGCAATTGCAGGGCCAGCAGCACACCTGGTTTGTCGGGGCGTGGATGGGTTACGGCTTTCATGAAGACGGTCTCAAAGCCGGCCTGTCCGTGGCGCGTGCATTGCTTGCGCGCATGGGGCAAGGCGACGGCGCTCAAGCCGCCCTGTATCAGAGCGCGACATGAACACGGGCGGCGCACTCTTGGGGCTGGGCCAAGTGCGCCATACCCGGCTGCGCCCGACCCGCCATGTGTTTGCTTACCCCAGCTACTTTTTGATGCTGCCGATGCGGCGCTTGCAAGCCGAAGCGGCGACACAAGGTGCAAAGGCCGATCTGGCCATGAACCGCCGCGCGCCTTTGTCTTTTTACGATGCCGATCATGGCGACGGCCGCAGTCCCGCACAAGGCGGCGCCTTGGCTTGGATCACCGAGTTGCTGCAGCAAGAAGGCGTGCAGCATGCTGACGGCGAAATTTGGTTGCAAACTTTCCCGCGCGTCTGGGGCTACACCTTCAAGCCGGTGAGCTTTTGGTATTGCCACCGGGCGGACGGCCAACTGGCCGCCATCGTGGCCGAGGTGCACAACACCTTTGGCGAGCGGCATTGCTATTTGCTGGACGCGCCGCGCTATGGCCACACCCTGCAAGCCAGCAAGGTGTTTCATGTTTCGCCGTTTTGCAGCGTGGAGGGGCAGTACCGCTTTCGCTTCATGCGCACCGTGCACCAGGGCCAAGAGCGCGTGGTGGCAAGGGTCGACCATGACGAAGACGCCGGCCCATTGATTGAAACCAGCTGGAGCGGCACCTTGCAACCGGCCACCCGTGAGGCCTTGCGCCAAGCCCTGTGGCGCTATCCGCTGATGACCTGGGGCGTGGTGCTGCGCATTCACTGGCAGGCCTTTTTGCTGTGGCGCAAAAAAGTGCCGTTTTGGCGCAAGCCCGCGCCGCCTGAGCATTTTGTGACCCGTGCTTGAGTGCGCAGGTTCATCGCTTTGTATTTTAGTTTCTTGTTTTTTATTGATTTCTTGGCACCATGAATTCAACCACTTCCTCTCCTGCGGCCACCTCTTTGGCCCGACCTATGGCCGCGCAGCGGGTGATTCAGCTTTTGTCGCGGCTGCAGCACGGCACGCTCACCGTGCATTGGCCCGACGGCAGTGAGCAACGCTTTGGTCATCATGACGCGCCCTTTGCTGTGTTGCATGTGCACCAATGGTCGGTCTGCGCCGAGGCGCTGAAGTCGGGCGACATCGGCTTTGCCGAGGGCTATATGCGCGGCGACTGGACAAGCCCTTCCCTGACCGATTTGATGCGTGTCTTGATTCGCAATCGCCGCGAGATGGAAGACATGATTTACGGCCATTGGGCGGGCCGGCTGCTGTACCGCATCAAGCATTTTTTGAACCGCAACAACCGCAGCAACAGCCGTAAAAACATCCACGCGCATTACGATCTGGGTAATGCGTTTTACACCTTGTGGCTGGACGGCACGATGAACTACTCATCGGCTTGGTTTGACGGCGACCTGAGCCGTCCCATGCAAGAGGCGCAAACCGCCAAAGTACGCCGCGCCCTGCGCATGACGCAGGTGCAGCCGGGTGACCGGGTGCTGGAGATCGGCTGCGGCTGGGGCGCCCTGGCTGAGGCGGCCACCACCGAGTTTGGCGCGCACATCACGGGCGTGACCTTGTCGACCGAGCAGCTCGCCTTTGCCCAGCAGCGTCTGCAAGGACTGCAGCTCGCAGACCAAGCCGACTTGCGTTTGCAAGACTACCGCGACATTGATGATGGCCCCTACGACGCGGTGTGTTCGATTGAAATGGTCGAAGCTGTGGGGCGTGAATACTGGCCGACGTATTTCGCCAGCATCGCACGCTTGCTCAAACCCGGTGGCCACGCCTGCATACAAAGCATCGTCATCGACGACAGCTTGTTTGAGCGCTACATCCAGTCGACCGATTTCATTCAGCAGTACATCTTTCCGGGCGGTTGTTTGCCGAGCCCGAGCGAGTTTCGCAAGCAGGCGCAAGCTGCCGGTTTGCAGGTGGTTGACGAGTTGAAATTTGGCCCTGACTACGCCGAAACCCTGCGCCGTTGGCGCCATGACTTTATGGCGCAATTGGCGGCCGTGAGGCAACTAGGCTTTGACGATCGCTTCATCTACCTGTGGGAGTTTTACCTGGCGTATTGCGAAGCGGCCTTCGATGAGGACAACATCGATGTGGTGCAGTTCACCGTGCGCAAACCGGTGTGAGGTGCATATGAACCAAGGGCAAAAATTCACCCGTCGTTCAGTCACTGTGGTGGTCACATGGGCCGCGTTGTTGATGGCCGGCCCCGCCCCAGCGCTTGAGTCGACCCTGCTCGGTGCGGTGCCCACTACCGCTGTGCGCTTGACGGTGTGGGGTTTTGATGTGTACGACGCCAAGCTCTGGACCCGGCCTGGGTTTGCGCCGGGGCAGTATGCGCAGCATTCGTTTGCCTTGGAGCTGCAATATCTTCGGGACTTGAAGGGCGAGGCGATTGCCCGGCGCTCTCTCGATGAAATGAAGCGCCAAGGCCCGATCAACGAGCTCCAAGCGAAAGCCTGGCTGAAAGCCATGCACAGCCTGTTTCCCGATGTCCAAAAAGGCGACCGTATCACCGGGGTGCACAAGCCCGAGCAGGGCGCTGAATTTTGGGTGAATGACCGCTTGGTGGGCCAGGTGAACGATCCGCAGTTTGCGCAGTTGTTTTTTGGCATTTGGTTGTCGCCGCAAACTTCCGTGCCTGACGTGCGCAAAGCCTTGTTGGCGCGCTGGCCTTAAAGTCTCATGACCAGCACATCAGCATCACCTTTTAGCCATGCCTACAGCGCGGCGGCGGGCGGGCTGGGTTTGCCTTTGGCATTTGTGGCCTTACCCTTGTATGTGCATTTGCCGCATTGGTACGCCTCCAACTATGGCCTGTCTTTGGCTGCGTTGGGCGCGGTCTTGTTGCTGAGCCGATTGACCGACGCCTTGGTCGATCCGTGGATGGGCCGGCTCAGTGACCGCTTGTATGCGCATTCCGTCGCGGCCGTGTTGTGGGCGGCGGTGCTGGCGGCCTTGTGCCTTGTGCTGGGATTTACCGGTTTGTTTTTTCCACCCGCGAGCTGGACCGGGCCACAAGACAATGCGTCTTTGTTGATGTGGGTGGCCGCGATGCTGACGCTCAGCCACTTGGCCTACAGCGCCTTGGGCATCTTGCACCAATCCTGGGCGGCCTTGCTGGGGGGCGACGCGTTGCAGCGCAGCCGCTTGGTCAGCTGGCGCGAAGGCTGGGGTTTGTTCGGTGTGTTGTTGGCCGGCGCCTTGCCCACGCTGGTCGGCATGGGCGGCACGGCCTGCGTGCTGGCGTTGACCTTGGCCTTGGGTTTGTGGACCTGGTCGCGCAGCCACTGGCCGGCTACGCACATGCAAAAGGAGCCGCTTGCGCTGACCTTGCCTTGGCGCTTTGCTGCGTTCAGACGCTTGATGGCGGTTTTCTTGCTCAACGGCATTGCCAGCGCAGTTCCGGCCACCTTGGTGCTGTTTTTTGTACAAGACCAAATTCAGGCGCCCGCAGCAATGGCACCCTGGTTTTTGACTTTGTATTTTGCCGGCGGCGCCCTGTCGTTGCCACTGTGGCTGGAGGCCCTACGCCGCGTTGGTTTGGCCCGCTCTTGGTTGGCGGGCATGGCTTTGTCGGTGCTGACTTTTGCGTGCGTCAGCCTGTTGGGCGCGGGTGATACCACCGGCTTCGCGTGGGCTTGCGTGCTTTCTGGTTTGGCGCTGGGCGCGGACCTGGCCGTGCCCGGCGCCCTGCTCAACGGCTTGATTGATCGCTTGGGTTTTCGCGCCCGCGCTGAAGGCGCGTTTCTGGGTTGGTGGAGCCTGGCCACCAAACTGAATTTGGCCCTGGCGGCCGGCACGGCCTTGCCCTTGCTGGGTCTTTGGGGCTATGTCCCTGGCAGCCAGGCGCCTGCCGCTTTGCAGGCCCTGACTTGGGCTTATGTGTTGCTGCCCTGCGCGCTCAAGTTGTGTGCGGCCCTGGGGCTGTATGTTTTTTTTGTCCGGCCAAGGAGCCTTGTATGAATCGACGTTTGGTTTTAAAGCGCATCAGCAGCTGGTCCGTTGCCTCCACTGTGACCGCAGGTGGAGCGGCCTCGCTGCTCAGCGGCTGCGCTGGGCCGCAACCGCATGATTACGCCCAAGAAAAACCGGCGCTTGATTTGCGCCAGTATTTCAACGGCACCGTGGATGCCTGGGGCGTATTCACGGACCGCAGCGGCAAAGTGGTCAAGCGTTTCACCGTGCTCATGCAGTGCAGCTGGCAGGGTAATGACGGTGTGCTCGACGAAGCCTTCACCTACAGCGACGGCACCCTGCAACGCCGTGTCTGGCGCATTCAGGCTCTGCCTGATGGCCGCTACATCGGCCGCGCAGATGACGTGGTGGGCGAGGCGCAGGGCCTGGCCAGCGGCAATGCCTTGCGCTGGCAATACACCTTGGCTTTGCCCGTGGACGGGCGGGTGTGGGAAGTGCAGTTTGATGACTGGATGTACCTGATGAACGACCGCGTCATGCTGAACAAAGCAGTGATGAGCAAATGGGGTGTGCGCCTGGGTGAAGTCACCTTGTCGTTCACGCGCCGATGAGACTCGCGCCGTTGAACCCGCCCATGGCGCAATGGGCCGGCAAGAGGGTTTGGCTTATCGGTGCCTCCAGCGGTATTGGTCTGGCCTGCGCCCAGGCCTTGGCCCATGCGGGTGCGCAGGTGGTGGTCTCGGCGCGCAAGGTGGATGGAGTGGCGGGCTTGCCGAACATGCACGCCGTGCCCATGGACGTGACCGATGCGGCCAGCATTCAAACCGCCACCGCGCAGGTGGTCAGCACGCTGTTGCAACATCCCAGCCTGGGTGGTCCGCTCGATGTGGTGGTGTACTGCGCCGGGCATTACCACGCACAACGCGCCACTGACTATGACTTGGCCGACATGCTGCGGCATCAGGAGGTGAATTATGCGGGCGCCTTGCGGGTGCTCGACGCGGTGCTGCCGCTGTTGTTGGCGCAAGGCCAGGGCCACATCAGCTTGGTCAGCAGCGTGGCCGGTTGGCGCGGCCTGCCCAATGGCCTGGCCTATGGCCCCACCAAAGCGGCGTTGACGCATTTGGCTGAATCGCTGTATTTGGATTTGCAAGACCGCGGCCTTGGCGTGAGCGTGATCAACCCCGGCTTTGTCGCCACGCCCTTGACCGCACAAAATAATTTCCAAATGCCTGCCCTGATCACCCCTGACCAAGCCGCCGCTGCCATGCTCAAAGGCTGGGCGCAGGGCGCGTTTGACATTCACTTTCCCAAACGGTTTACGCTGTGGCTCAAACTGCTGCGCCTGTTGCCTTACCGCTGGTACTTTGCACTGGTGCGCCGCTTTACAGGACTGTGATGACCTTAGACCCTTCGGCCGCCCCCGATTACCGAGACCGCACGGCTGCCGTGGCGGCTTATTTTGAAAACCTGTCGCCCGCTAGCGTGGCGCAGTTGCCGCTGTTTTATGCACCCGACGCCCGCTTCAAAGATCCGTTCAACGAGGTTCAAGGTTTGAAGGCGGTCACGCTGGTGTTTGAGCACATGTATGAGGCACTCAATACGCCGCACTTTGTGATTACGCACAGCTTGGTGGACGGCGATCAGGCGTTTTTGACCTGGGACTTTAAATTCAAGTTCAAGCGCTTTGACACGCAGACCCTGCAAACCGTGCGCGGCGGCACGCATTTGCAGTTCGATGCGCAAGGCTTGATCACCTTGCACCGCGATTATTGGGATGCGGCGGAAGAGCTGTATGAAAAGCTGCCGCTTTTGGGCGGGGTGATGCGCTGGCTCAAGTCGCGCGCAGTGAGCTAAAGGGCGTCACAGCCGCGCTGTGACCGGATTAATTTGGCCTGGTGTCGATGAAGCTGGCGCGCAGTGCCAGCTTGTCGTGCAGCTTGTGCAGTTGAGGTTGGCCGGTGCGCCAGTCGAACTGCGGAAAACGGAAATCCAAATAAGCCACCGCGCAGACCACCGCGATGTCCGACAGGCTCATGTGAATGCCCGAGCAAAAGGGCTTGTCGCCCAGACCGCGCTCCATGGCCTGCAGGGCCAGCTCGATCTTGCCCATTTGGCGCTCTATCCAGGCGGGGCTGCGCTGCGCTTCGGTACGGCCGGCCCAAGTGGCTTCCAGACGCGCCAGAATGGCGGCGTCCAGCAGGCCGTCGGCCAAGGCTTCCCAGGTTTTAACTTCCGCGCGTTCGCGGCCGCCGGTCGGGATCAATTTGCCCACGGGCGACAAAGTGTCCAAATATTCAACGATGACGCGTGAATCAAACACCGCCTCGCCACCTTCCATGATCAGACAAGGCACTTTGCCCAAAGGGTTGGCGGTGTGGATTTGGGTCTGTGCGGACCAGACGTCTTCGGTGACGAACTGGTAGTCCAGCTTTTTCTCTGACAACACCATGCGCACTTTGCGCACATAAGGACTGGTTACGGCACCGATTAGTTTCATAAAGGCAATTAGGGAGGAAGCGAATTCAAAGACAAGCCATTCTAGGTGACGACCTACAATTGGGGGATGACCTTCTCCCCGATCTCCGCTCTTTCGCCGCTGGACGGCCGTTACGCCAGCAAACTCAATGCCCTTCGCCCTTTGATGAGTGAGCAAGGCTATATGCACCGCCGCGTGCAGGTCGAGCTGGCCTGGTTCACGGCCTTGTCCGATGCTGGTTTTACCGAATTCAAACCCCTGTCCCCTGGTGCGCGCAGTTACTTGACTGGCTTGGTGAAAAATTTCTCTGAGGCCGACGCGCTGGCCATCAAAGAAATTGAAAAAACCACCAACCACGACGTGAAGGCCGTGGAGTACTGGATCAAGTCCAAATTCAAAGACCGGCCTGAGCTGGAAAGCGCTTCGGAGTTCGTGCATTTTGCTTGCACCAGCGAAGATATCAACAACACCAGCCATGCGCTGCAGCTCAAGGGCGCGCGCGCGCAGGTGATGTTGCCGGCCCTGGACGGCTTGATCGACAAGCTGCGCAGCATGGCGCACCAATTTGCCGAAGTGCCCATGCTCAGCCGCACCCACGGCCAGACGGCCAGCCCCACCACGGTGGGCAAGGAGCTGGCCAATGTGGTGATGCGCCTGCGCGGCTGCCGCGAGAAAATTGCGGCGGTGAAGTTGATGGGCAAGATGAACGGCGCGGTGGGCAACTTCAACGCTCATTTGTCCGCCTGGCCCAAGTTTGACTGGGAAGCCTTTGCCCAGCGCGTGATTGAAACGCCGGAGTTCGGTGAAGTGGCAGGGGCCACCACTTGGGGCCTGGGTTTGACGTTTCAGCCCTACAGCATCCAGATCGAACCGCACGACTACATGGCCGAGTTGTTTGACGCCGTGGCCCGCTCCAACACCATCTTGATCGACCTGTCGCGCGACATTTGGGGTTATGTGTCGCTGGGCTACTTCAAGCAACGCCTGAAAGCCGGTGAGATTGGTTCGTCGACCATGCCGCACAAAGTCAACCCCATAGACTTTGAGAACGCCGAAGGCAACCTGGGCCTGGCCAATGCGGTGCTCAAGCACATGAGCGAGAAGCTGCCGATCAGCCGCTGGCAACGCGATTTGACCGACTCCACCGTGCTGCGCAACATGGGTGTGGGCCTGGGTTACTCCGCCCTGGCCTATGCCTCTTTAATGGCCGGCTTGAACAAACTCGAACTCAACGAAGAAGCCTTGGCTGCCGACTTGGACGCCGCATGGGAAGTGCTGGCCGAACCGATCCAAACCGTGATGCGCCGCTATGGCGTGCAAGGCGCTTACGAAAAACTCAAAGAAGTCACACGCGGCAAAACCGTGACCGCTGCCGATCTGCATGGCCTGATTGCTGGGCTAGACATTCCACAAGCCGACAAAGACCGCTTGCTGGCCATGTCGCCCGGCAGCTACGTGGGCAAAGCGGCCGAGTTGGCGCGGCGGGTCTGACCAGATGGCGCTCAAATCCACCATCTATAAAGTCAATTTGTCGATCGCCGACATTGACCACAATTACTACGCCGACCACGCGCTGACCTTGGCGCGCCACCCCAGCGAAACCGACGAGCGGATGATGATCCGTTTGCTGGCCCTGGCCATCCATGCGCACGAGCTGCACAGCGTGTGCAACGGCGATGGCACCTTGGGCTTTGGCGCGGGCTTGTCGGACCCGGACAACCCAGACCTGTATTTGCGCGACTACACCGGCCGCACCCGCTTGTGGGTGGAGGTGGGGCAGCCCGAAGACAAGCCGCTGAACAAAGCCTGCCAAAAGTCAGACGCGGTGCGGGTTTACGCCTTCAATCACGCCGCCGAAGTGTGGTGGAAGGGCATTGAAAACAAGCTCAGCCGTATGGAGAAATTGCAAGTCTGGCGCGTGCCTACCGAGGGGTCGCAAGAGTTGGCTAAATTGGCCGAGCGCAGCATGCAGATGCAAGCCACGGTGCAAGAAAATTCGGTCACCTTCAGCAGCGACAAGGGCAGCGTGCACATCGAGCCGGTGCGCTGGAAGTAAGCGCTGTTTCCTGGGCTGGCGTTAATGGGAGCTTCAGCGCCCCTAAAAAATCAGAGCAGTGAAATCTGCGCTTCGGCCGCAGCCTTGGCCCAATCGCGCTCTTGGGCGGCTCGTTCTGCGTAGCGGTTAAAGCGCCAAGAGTTGCCTTCTACAGTGATGCGGTGCCACACGTCGCGCTTTTCACCCGGTGTCATTTCGGTCCACAGCTGCACTTCTTCAAAGGTGCGACCACAACCCTTGCACATTTCATCGCCCTGGCTGGTCGAGCAAATGGCAATACAAGGCGTGTCGGGTGTGGTGGCGTACCAGACTTGCCAAGCTTCAGCGGCAGCCAGGGGTATGCTGAACTCGTCTACCGTGTCTTCGTGGTGGAACACCATCAGGGCGTACACCTCGGCCAAAGCACGCAACTCCTTGGGCAAGGTGATGCCGTCGGGAGAAGGATTTTTGACGCGCCAGTAGTTGATGGCGGCTTCGATGTCAGTGATGTAAATGCCGGCCATGGTGTGTGTGCAAAGGGGGAGAGCGATCATAGCCCGTGATGACCGTATGG
This sequence comes from Comamonadaceae bacterium, assembly GCA_947452785.1. Taxonomy (GTDB): domain Bacteria; phylum Pseudomonadota; class Gammaproteobacteria; order Burkholderiales; family Burkholderiaceae_C; genus Limnohabitans_A. The sequence goes on from CANGDZ010000007.1 coordinate 16,249, forward strand.
CCGCAAAAAATGCAAGGTTTTTGAGTTGCAGGTGAAATAGAAGTTGAAGGGGAGTAACTCCCACAGCAAGCACCTCGCCAACCCTGTGCAGGGGCTTGCACCATCAACTTGCCGTCAACACGAAGCGGGCGCTTTCAAAGCGCACTGTTTCCGGTGAGTTGGGTTTGTGCCACGCACAAGCTGAGTGAGACCTTCGAGGACAAGCCCAAAGGCTTTTTGACACACTCGTGGGAACAAAAATGGAATTTTTATCTGCCCCTTGGTGGTCGGCGTTGCTGGCCATTATTTTGATTGATCTCGTCTTGGCTGGCGACAACGCCATCGTGATTGCCTTGGCCGCGCGCAGTCTGCCGCCGGCGCTGCAAAAGAAAGCCATCATCTGGGGTACCGTCGGCGCCATCGGGGTGCGCGCGGTGATGACGGTGGGCGTGGTTTGGTTGCTGCAAATTCCCGGTCTGATGCTGGTCGGGGGGCTGGGGCTGTTGTGGATTGCCTTTCAGTTGCTGGTCGACCAGAGCGCGGGTGCGCATGACGGGCCCGTGGCCATCACCTTTTGGGGTGCGATGAAAACCATTGTGGTGGCTGACGCGCTGATGGGCGTGGACAACGTGCTGGGCGTGGCGGGTGCGGCGCACGGCGCCATGGATCTGGTGATCATTGGCTTGTTGATCAGCGTGCCGATTGTGGTGTTTGGCAGTTCGGTGGTGCTCAAACTGGTGGAGCGTTTTCCCATCATCATTCAACTGGGCGCTGCGGTGTTGGCCTTCACGGCAGCCAAGATGATCATGGACGAGCCTTTGCTGAGCCCGTGGTTTGAGGATCATGCTTACTTGCGCTGGCTCCTGTCTGTGTTGGCCGTGGGGGGTGTGTGCGGCGGCGGTTGGTGGCTGAGCCGCATCCAACAAGATCCAGAAAAGATCTAAAAGCGCCTGACAGGCAACACCTGGGCTGCTAAGCTGTGCCCATGAAATGGATTGTCAAATGGATGTTGTGCGCGGGCGCCTTGTTGCTGGTGGCCCAAATCTACAGTGGCGTGCAGTTGCAAAACTTCACGGCCGCTTTGATCGCGGCGCTGGTGCTGGGCTTGTTCAATACCCTGTTGCGCCCGGTGTTGATCGTGTTGACCTTGCCGATCACCGTGGTCACCTTGGGCTTGTTTCTGTTCGTGATTCATGCCGTGACGTTTTGGGCGGCCTCCGGCATGCTGGACGGATTTGCTGTGGCCGGTTTTGAAGCCGCGTTGATTGGCTCTGTCTTGTATTCTCTGCTCTGTATAGTGATCGACTCAGCGCTCGAGCAGTTGTTCCCGCCACAGTGACTGCACAAAGCGCAGCTGCGCATCGACAATCGACGCCTCAATGTGGTCGGCCCCTTGCAGGGGCTGTTTGCGCGCGACATCTTGCGCCGCTTTGAAGCGGTCAATCGCGCCGCTGTAGTCCATGCGCGCCAGTTGCGCTTCGCCCTCGGCGCGCAGTGATTGCAGCGCGTGTCCCTGCGTCATCCAACCTGCCGCCAGTGCTTGCCAGGCCTGTCCGTCGCCGGGATGCACTTGCAGCCAGTTGCGCAGCTGTAACAGAGCTTCATGCAACGCGGGCGATGCTGCGAGTCGGGTACGTGCTTGCATGCCGGCCAACAGTTCGGGGCGGCGCACGGCGGTGCTTGCCGGCTGGGCCGGAATCGCGGCCAAAGCCGCCAGCACACCGGGCATGTCGTCCGCCTTATGGGCCAACTCGGCTTTGAGCAATTGCACGAGGCGAAAGGCTTTGGCATCGCTTTGTACCAGCGGTGTCAAACGCAGCACCAAGCGCTGTGCAAGCTGCGGGTCACGCAAGGTGATCTGCGCCACGGCGGCGGTATACAAAACGCTGACTTGTTTGGCCAGGGGCTGCTGCGCCAGCTGGGGCTCGGCGGCCTCCTGGGTCCAGCTGCGCAGCAGGTCCACACCCGGCTGCGACAGCACTTTGGAGCGCGCCGTCATGATGGCGTGCTCCAAATCGGGGCGGTCCAGCGCTGTGCGCATGGTCAGCAATTGCTGGCGCCCTTGCATGTCGGCCATACGCTCGGTGGTCATGGGGTGGGAGCGCAAATAGGGAAACGAGCCGTTGTCGTTCAAGGCAGAGGCTTGTTGCAGCTTGCCAAACATGCTGACAAAGCCCTGCGGGTCAAACCCGGCTTCGGTCATCACGCTGTAGCCCACCCGGTCGGCCTCGCGCTCCATGTCGCGCGAAAAGCTCAGCTGGCTTTGGATCGCTGCAGCTTGACCGCCCACAATCAAGGCTTGCGCGCTTTGCGGGCTCTTGCTCGCGGCCAGCAGGCCCAAAATCATGGTGCCGATCATGATGGGCGTCATGCGCGATTGCGCGCTCATGGAGCGCGAAATATGGCGCTGAGTAACGTGGCTCAGTTCGTGCGCCATGACGGACGCCAATTCATCGCGGCTGGAGACCACGCTGATCAAGCCCAAATGCACACCCATGTAGCCGCCGGGCAAGGCGAAAGCGTTGACCGAGCGGTCTTTGCCCAGCAAGATCTTCCAGGCAAAGCGCTCCTGCATTTCAGGGCTCATTTCGCCGCGCGCCAGTGCGCTGGTCACCAGCGGGCGCCACAGGCTTTGGATGTACTCGTCCAGGATGGGGTCTTCAATGAAATCCGGGTCACGGTACAGCTCGCGGGCAATCCGGTCGCCAATGCTGCGTTCACCACTCAGGGTGATGTCCGAGCCGTCGCCCAAACTGGGCAAGGCAGAGGTGGCGCTGCCCACGCCAGACAATGCGGGTGCCTGTGCCCATGCGGGGATCAACAGGCAAGCAGCGGCCCATGTGACCAGCTTGGCCATGGGTTTGCGAGACAATGGCAACAACTTCAACCTATTCCCTATCCTTTGAACGACCGTATCATGCCCGTGTGATACACGAAATATGTCAAGCCAGTGTAAATCTTCGCTGTCATCGGTCAGCCCTTCAATCAAAATCTTATGAGCAGCACCTCACCCTTGACCCATTTTGATGCCCAAGGCCAAGCGCACATGGTCGACGTGGGCGCCAAAGCCGCGACCCACCGCGTGGCGGTGGCCACAGGGTGCATTGAGATGCAGCCAGAGACTTGGCGTTTGATTGCGTCCGGTACCGCCAAAAAGGGCGACGTGCTGGGCATTGCGCGGATTGCCGGCATCCAAGCAGCCAAAAAAACCAGCGACTTGATCCCGCTCTGCCACCCCTTGGCGCTGTCGCGCGTGGCGGTGGACTTTGCGATGGAGGAGACGCCGACGCCCCATGTGCGGTGTGTCGTGACCGCAGAAACTGTGGGCCCCACGGGCGTGGAGATGGAGGCCTTGACGGCAGTGCAAGTCGCCTTGCTCACGATTTACGATATGTGCAAAGCCGCGGATCGCGGCATGACGATCACCGGCGTGAAGCTTTTAGAAAAGCAAGGCGGCAAGTCGGGGCATTGGGCGGTCGAGAAGTAGGCCTTTCCCCGAATTGCGGTCTGACGGCAACGTGCAAAAACTGGCTTAAGGCCCGTTCCGATCCACTGCTGCCGTTCAGATCAAACGCTCAGCTCAGTTGGACTTGCACGATGATGGCAAGTACTTCACTTCCAATCCATGGGTGCCCGCAGGGCCGCAGCTCCAGCCGGCAATCGACTTGCCGCCGTCGGTCGTGCCCACCAGTTTGGTGCTGCTCGTTTGCAAGGGCGTAAGCGAGATGGCGTTGGCCGTGGCGCTGGTGCTGCCGCGCAGGGTCGCCGCATTGCCGACCACGGTGATCACGCCATTGGCATCTGCCGTCACGCTGCTCACGTACTGCGAGCTTTGGGTTTCACAGGCTTTGGGCAGAAGGGCCGAGACATCGGCTTGTGAAGCGGTGGTCACCGTCTCTGTCACGGCTGTTTTGCAACTGGTGGCCGCTAGCAGCATTTCAGACACCTTGGTGCGGACCGTGTAGTCTTGGTATTGTGGCAGCGCAATGGCGCCCAAGATGCCGATGATCGCGAGCACGATCATCAATTCGATCAACGTAAAACCCTGTTTAGGCTTGTGCATGGTCCCATCTCCCCTTTGTTTATATAAGTTTAAAACAATTGACCTCCAATGCAAGCCTTGCGACAAGGCAAGGTGCGTTGGAGGCCAAGCGCAAGCGGGGCTGGAGTGGGCTTATTCGACGGCTTCGGGCGCAGCAGAATGCCTGGACTGCAGAAATTTACCGACGCCCACCACCAAGGCAGCGCCCACAGCGGCAGCAGCATAGTGCAGCCAGGTGTTGGCGGCGAGGACCTCAGACAAAGCCACATCGCTGACGATGGTCTCGCCGCCGACCCAACCGATCAAACCAGCACCAAAGACAACAATCACGGGGAAACGCTCCATCATCTTGATCATCATCGAGCTGCCAAAAACCACCAATGGAATGCTGATGGCCAAACCGATGATCAGCAGCAATTCGTCGCCCTTGGCGGCCGCAGCCACGCCAATCACGTTGTCCAGGCTCATCACCAAATCAGCAATCAAGATGGTGCGCACGGCGCTCATCAGGTTCGATGCTTTGGGTTCGCCCTCGCCCTCGCCTTCTTCTTCGCTCAGCAATTGAATGCCAATCCACAACAGCAGCAAGCCGCCAATGATTTGCAAATAGGGCATGGCCAGCAATTTAGCGGCCACCACGGTCAAGGCAATGCGCAGCACCACGGCCGCGCCAGAGCCGATCATGATGGCTTTGCGCTGTTGTTCCGGGGGCAGTGAGCGGGCTGCCAAGGCGATCACCACAGCGTTGTCACCGGACAGGATGATGTTGATCCAAATGATCTTCAGCAGGCCAATCCAAAAATCCGGGTTTTGAAAAAATTCCATGTCTCTCTCCGAGGGTGCAATAAAAAAAGCGCTGACAATGTGCATCGCCAGCGCTTTCAGATCTGGACCCTTATTTTAGCGGGGAGTGTTCCCCGCCAGGTCCGTAGTAGTGCTTACTTCAATTGGGCTTTGAGCAATTTGCCCAATTCAGACGGGTTGCGTGTGACGATGAAACCACACTCTTCCATGATGGCCAATTTGGCATCGGCTGTATCGGCACCGCCAGAGATCAAAGCACCGGCATGGCCCATGCGTTTGCCAGGAGGCGCGGTCACACCCGCAATGAAGCCCACAATCGGCTTTTTCATGTTGGCTTTGCACCACATGGCGGCTTCGGCTTCGTCGGGTCCGCCGATTTCACCAATCATGATGACGGCATCGGTGTCTGGATCGTCGTTGAAGGCGCGCATCACATCGATGTGCTTCAAACCGTTGATCGGGTCGCCACCGATACCGACGGCGCTGGACTGGCCCAGGCCGACTTCGGTCAACATCGCCACGGCTTCATAGGTCAAAGTGCCCGAACGGGACACCACGCCAATGCGGCCTTTGCGGTGGATGTGACCGGGCATGATGCCGATCTTGATTTCGTCAGGGGTGATCAGGCCGGGGCAGTTGGGGCCGAGCAACAAGGTGCGCTTGCCGCCAGCGGCTTCTTTGGCCTTCATGCGGTTGCGCACCATCAGCATGTCCTTGACGGGAATGCCTTCGGTGATGCAGATCGCCAAGTCCAGATCAGCTTCCACAGCTTCCCAGATGGCCGCTGCAGCGCCAGCTGGGGGCACGTAAATCACGGACACGGTGGCGCCGGTTTCCGAAGCCGCTTCTTTGACCGAAGCGTAGATCGGGATGTTGAAGATGGACTCGCCCGCCTTCTTGGGGTTCACGCCAGCCACAAAACAGTTTTTACCGTTCGCGTATTCCTGGCATTTTTCCGTGTGGAACTGACCGGTTTTGCCGGTAATGCCTTGGGTGATGACTTTGGTGTCTTTATTGATGTAGATCGACATGTTTGTTCCTAATCAGTTAAGGACAGAGCTCAAGATCTGTCCCCAAAGTCATTATTTAACGGCAGCAACGATTTGCGTTGCGGCTTCGGCCATGGTGTCGGCAGAGATGATGGGCAGACCGGACTCGGCCAGCATTTTCTTGCCGAGTTCGTCGTTGGTGCCCTTCATGCGCACCACCAAAGGCACCGACAGGTTCACAGCCTTGCAAGCCGTGATCACGCCGCTGGCGATGGTGTCGCACTTCATGATGCCGCCGAAGATGTTGACCAAAATGCCTTTGACATTCTTGTTGGCCAGCATGATCTTGAAAGCTTCGGTGACTTTTTCAGCCGTTGCGCCGCCGCCCACGTCCAAGAAGTTGGCGGGCTCGCCGCCGAACAACTTGATGGTGTCCATGGTGGCCATGGCCAAGCCGGCGCCGTTGACCAAGCAACCGATGTTGCCGTCGAGCGAGATGTAGGCCAGATCAAACTTAGAAGCTTCCACTTCAGCTGGATCTTCTTCGTCCAAATCGCGGTAAGCGACGATTTCAGGGTGACGGAACAAGGCGTTGGCGTCAAAGTTGAACTTCGCGTCCAAGGCCATGACGTTGCCTTTGCTGTCGCGGTTCAGCGGGTTGATTTCAACCAAGGAAGCGTCGGTGTCCATGTAGCACTGATACAGCTTCTTGAAGATGTCCACGGCTTGGGCGGTGGAGTCTGCAGGCATGCCAATCGCGTCTGCAATCTTCTTGGCTTGGGCATCGCCCAAACCGGTCAACGGGTCGATGAACTCGGTGATGATTTTCTCGGGGGTGGAGTGAGCCACTTCCTCGATGTCCATACCGCCTTCGCTGGACGCGATGAACGCCAGCTTTTGCGAAGCACGGTCGGTCACGATCGAGACGTAATATTCTTTGTGGATGTCGGCGCCGTCTTCGATGTAGAGGCGACGCACTTTTTGGCCTTCGGGGCCGGTTTGGTGAGTCTTGAGCTGCATGCCCAGGATCTCGCCTGCAATGCGCTTGACGTCGTCAATGGTTTTGGCCACTTTAACGCCGCCGCCCTTGCCGCGACCGCCTGCATGGATCTGCGCCTTGACCACCCACACAGGGCCGCCGAGCTTTTGGGCAGCTTCAACCGCCTCTTGAACCGTGAACGCTGGAATGCCGCGGGGAATGGGCACACCAAATTGACGCAAGATTTCCTTGCCTTGGTACTCGTGAATCTTCATGAGGTTTCTCTCAGAGAGGTGGATGGTTTCACCAGCTTGCAGGGAAGTGCGTGGGCACTCGACTGCAAGCGCTGGACACTGCAGCCCATGACTGTATCATGCTGCAATGCACAAATCTTGAGCCTTGCGACTTACATTGACATGACGCCGGGCACCACCTGACAGGGAGTCACACAGGATGGCGACACTATTTATTGACGGCGAAGCGGGCACCACTGGCCTGCAAATTCGGGAGCGGCTGGCGCTGATGCCGCAGGTTCAGGTGCTCAGCATCGACCCTGCCAGGCGCAAAGACCCGGAGGCCAAACGCGAATTGATGGCGGCGGCCGATCTGGTGGTCCTCTGCCTGCACGACGATGCGGCGATCGAGTCGGTGGCCATGATTGACAGCCTGAGCGGGCGCAAGCCGCGCATTGTCGACGCCTCCACCGCCCACCGCTGCCACCCGGATTGGGTGTTTGGTTTTCCTGAACTGGCCCCTGGGCAGCGCGAAGCGGTGCAAAAAGCCGAACGCGTGGCCAATCCGGGCTGTTACGCCACGGGCGCCATTGCCATCTTGCGCCCGCTGGTGGACGCTGGCTTGCTGCCCAAGGACTTTGCGGTGTGCCTGCCCTCGGTCAGCGGTTATTCGGGCGGCGGGCGCAGCATGATCGAAGACTTCGAAGCTGGGAAAGCGCCGCTTTATGAGGCCTACGCCTTGGGTTTGAAGCACAAACATGTGCCCGAAATCATGCGCTACAGCGGTCTGACCACGCGGCCCTTGTTCGTGCCAGCGGTGGGCAATTTCCGCCAGGGCATGCTGGTTCAACTGCCTTTGCACTTGGATCAACTGCCTGGCAAGCCCCAGGTGGCCGACCTGCACGCCGCGCTCAGCGCCTACTATGCGGCCAGCCACGCGGCGGGCGGTTGGGTGAGTGTGGAGCCTGCGACTGAAAGCGGCAAACTGGACGCTTTGGCCCTGAATGACACCAACCAGCTGGAAATCCGGGTGTTTGGCAACGAAGAAGCTCGCCAGGCCGTGGTGCTGGCCCGTTTGGACAATTTGGGCAAAGGCGCCAGCGGGGCTGCCGTGCAAAACATTCAGTTGATGCTGGGTTTGTCTTGAATCAGACACGCTGAGAGTTTATGAAACGACTGCCGCCTCTGAATGCTCTTCGCGCCTTTCACGTGGCTGCGCAGCAGGGCAGTTTCACCAAGGCGGGTGCGGTTTTGCACGTTACGCAGGGCGCGATCAGCCGGCAGGTCAAATTGCTGGAGGACGTCATGGGGCGTCCCTTGTTTTTCCGCGTGCACCAAGGCATCAAGCTCACTGAAACCGGCAAGTTGCTGGCCGAAGGTTTGCAGACCGCTTTTGGGGGCCTAGAGCAGCTGTTCGATCGCATCAACAGTGACCAGCGGCGCTTGCAGATCGCGATCAATATTCCGCCGACTTTTGCGACACGATGGCTGGCCCCCCGGCTGTCGAAATTTTGTAATTTGTATCCCTTCGTGGATTTTCAGATCACCACCAATTGGGTGCAATCGGTGCGCGACAGTGCATCGCACGATGCGCTGGTGGTTTTTGCGCAAGCGCCTTGGCCTAAAGTCGACTGCGAACTGCTGATGCTGGAAAAGCACGTCATGGTCAGCCATCCAAGCTTGTGGCTGAATGACCTGCCCCCCACGCTGGGCAACCAGACCTTGTTGCATATTCTCAATGGCGCAGAGCGGCTGCCGGTCTGGGAGCGCTGGATTGAGCACAACCACCTCAGCCACATCAACCCCCAGCCTGGCGTGGCGTTCAGCACCTTAGACCAGGTGATCAACGCCGCGATCAGTGGCGCCGGCGTGGCCATCGTGGATCAGCGCATGATTCGGCCCGAGTTGGCCTCAGGTGTCTTGCGCCGTTTCAATGAGGTGCACATGGACGGGCCCAATGGCTATTGGTTTGTGGATGTGGCCAAAGACGACGAGCACAAAGCGGTTGTGCGCCTTTTTCGTGAATGGCTTAAACAAGAAGTGGCAGACAGCCAGACCGACCCGACTGCGTAAGTCACGCGAAGGCCCTGTTCAGTGCGGCTTGTCTGATAAAACCAAATCGGCCCCCTTTTCCGCCACCATCATGGTGGGCGCATTGATGTTGCCCGAGGTGATGTTGGGGAAAATCGAGGCATCGATCACCCGCAAGCCTTGCACACCGTGCACGCGCAACTGCGCATCCACCACACTGGTCTGGGCATCAGGACCCATGGCGCAGGTGCCGCACAGGTGGTAAATCGAGCCGCAATGGTCTTTAAAATAAGCCAGCATCTGCGCGTCGCTGTGAATGGCCAGGCCCGGTGCGACTTCTTCTTTGATCAAGTTGCGCAGGGGTGCGGTGCCGCTCAAGCGCCGGATCAAGCGGATGGCTTGTAAAACCTCTTCTTGGTCATGCGCGGTGCTCAGGTAGTTCGGGTCAATCAAGGGGCGTTCGCAAGCGTCCGCACAGGTGATCTGAATTTGGCCTGTGCTGCTGGGTCGACACGCATTGAACGCCATCAAAAACCCTGAATACGGCTCCGGTTTCAGGTTGGCATTCGGCAACGCAGGAATCGTGTACGACAAGGGGTTGAAATACAGCTGCAAGTTGGCACGAGGCTGGTGCGTAGAGCCTCTGAAAAACCCCCCGGCTTGGTTCACAGACATGGACAGCGGACCACGGCGCGTCAGCAGGTACTGCAGCCCTGCCCGCATTTGCCCCCACAGTGAATTGAATTCGTCATTCAAAGTTGGGCGGTTGGCGCGGTAGTAGAACGAGGCGCACAAATGGTCTTGCAGGTTGTGGCCGACGCGCGGCAGATGCTGGCGCACCGCGATACCCAGCCCGTTCAAACGGTCGCCATCGCCGATGCCCGAGCATTGCAGCAATTGGGGCGAACCCACGGCGCCGGCCGACAAAATCACTTCCCGTTGGGCCTGCACGTCGAAGTCCCGATCACCTTGGCGAACCCGCACGCCACAGATGCTGTTGGCCGACCCTGGGGCATACAACAAGCGCAGCGCCTGCGTGTGGGTCATGACGGTGAGGTTGGACCGTGAGCGTGCCGGAGCCAAATATTCGATGCTGCTGGAGGAACGCTGGCCTCGGCGGATATTGGTTTCGTAAATACCCGAACCTTCAAACTGTGCGCCATTGAAATCTTCAGAACGCGGCAGACCCAAGGCATCGCAGGCGGCCAGGTAGTCATCACAGATAGGGTGTGTCCTGCCTTTCATGGGGGTGATGCCGATGCGGCCTTGCTCGCCGCGTCCTGCGCTGGCCCCTTGGGGGTGGTTTTCTAATTTGCGAAAGTAAGGCTGCACATCATCAAAGCCCCAGCCCGGGTTGCCCGCACGCTGCCAATCGTCAAAGTCTTGGCGCTGGCCTTGCACATAAATCATGGCGTTGATGGAGCCCGATCCGCCCAAGACCTTGCCGCGCGGCGCATACAGACTGCGCCCGCCCAAATGGGTTTGGGGCGTGCTGTAAAACATCCAGTTGGTTTGGGGATTGAAATAAGATTTGATGTAGCCCACGGGCAGCTTGAACCAAAAGCCTTTGTCTTCGCCGCCCGCCTCCATCAGCAACACGCGATGCTCGCCGCTCGCGCTCAGACGATCCGCCAAGATGCAGCCAGCCGAGCCCGCACCCACAATGATGTAGTCGTAAACGGTGCCCATGGTCACAGCGCCTTGTCGTGTCGCCAGCGGTGATTCCACGTCTGGGCATCGCCACGCACGTCATAGGGCTGGGGGTCCATCAGTAAATGCATGCGTTGGCCGGTGTAAGGCGAATGGGCTTTGACCACGTCCATGTTCAATTCGACACCCAAGCCCGGCTCGGTGGGCGGCACGATGAAACCGTCTTCCCATTGGATGGGTTTTTTCAGAATTTCCGCATGAAAGCCCGACCAGTCGAGCATGCTTTCCTGGATCAAAAAGTTGGGCGAGGCGGTGGCCAGTTGAATGCTCGCGGCCGCGCCCACCGGGCCGTTGTACAGGTGCGGTGCGATCTGCACGTAATGGGTTTCGGCCAGGGCGGCGATTTTCTTGGCTTCGAGCAAGCCGCCGACACGGCCCAGGTTCATTTGCAAAATGCTGGCGGATTTTTTTTGCAAAATCTCCATGAATTCATACTTGGTGGTCAGTCGCTCTCCGGTGGCGATCGGTATCGTGGTCTTCGCCGCCACTTCGGCCATGGCATCGGCTTGGCCTGGGGGCACGGGTTCTTCAAACCACAGCGGGTCGAATTTTTCCAGGCGCTGGGCCAGCCGAATGGCCGAGGCCGGCGTCATCTGGCCATGGGTGCCAAACAGCAAATCACAGCGGCTGCCCACGGCTTGGCGGATCTTGCGACAAAAGGTCTCGCAGTGGTCCATCTGCTCCAGCGAAATATGGTGGCCGGAATAAATCGAGTACGGCCCTGCCGGGTCAAACTTGACAGCGGTGAACCCCCGGTCCGCGTACTGTGCGGCGCATTCCGCGGCCAAATCCGGATCGTCGTAATCGTATTGGCCTTGCGCATTGACCGGGTAGAGGTAGGTGTAGCTGCGCAAGCGCTCATGCACCTTGCCGCCCAAAAATTGGTACACCGGCTGCCCGGCGGCTTTGCCAATGATGTCCCAGCACGCCATTTCCAGGCCACTGAGCACGCCCATCATGGTCAAGTCCGGGCGTTGCGTGAAGCCGCTGGAGTAAGCGCAGCGAAACAGCCGCTCAATATGGTGCGGGTTGTGGCCTTCCAGGCAACGTTGAAACACATCGTCAATGGCCAAGGTCATCACCCGCGGGTGAAAACTGGCGGCATACACCTCGCCCACGCCTTCAATGCCGCAGGCCGTGCGCAGCTTCACAAAGATCCAGTACATACCCCCCACATGGGGCGGAGGAACGGCAACCACATGGGTTTCGAGCTCAATGATTTTCATAGGGAAATTTCTGCAGGCAGGTCAATAAGGCATCACGACCAGGCGGGTCTGTGTGAATTCGAGCATGCCGTGTTTGCCGTCGTCGCCGCCCAGGCCGGAGCGCTTCCAGCCGGCGTGGTAGCCCTGGTAGGGGTCGGCCGGTGTGCGGTTGACGTACAGCTCACCGGCTTCGATCTCGCTGGCAAACAAGCGCACGGTTTCATGCCGGTGTGTGAACAGCACCGAGGCCAGGCCATACTGGTGATCATTGGCGCAGGCCAGGGCATGCGCCATGTCGTCGCAGGCCATGACGGCCAGCACAGGGCCGAACACCTCTTCTTGGATGATCTCCATATCTTGACGGCAAGCGCTGAGCAAAGTGGGCGGGTAAAAAAAGCCCAGCCCTTCAGGGATGAAGCCGCCCAAGAGCAGCGTGGCGCCTTGTGCCACGGCGCGTTGCACCATGGCGTGCACATGTTGGCGTGCAGACTCAGAGGCCAAAGGCCCCATGAAGTCGGCATTGTCTTGGCGGTTGCCCCAACGGCGCAGCGCCATCAAAGCCTGGATGCGCGTGAGCATGTCGTCGTGCACGCTGCGCTCGACCAACACCCGCTCCACCGCTGTGCACAGCTGACCGCAGTGGGTAAGGCGTGAGACCACGATCTCGGCGGCGGCGGTTTGCAGGTCGGCGTCGGCGGCGACGATGGCGGGCGTTTTGCCGCCCAACTCCAGCGAGGTTTTGGCGATGTGGGTTTGCGCGTAGCCCATGATCTGCCGGCCTGCGGCGACGCTGCCGGTCAAGGTCATCATGCCCACGCCCGGTTGCTGGCACAGCGCGGCGCAGACGGTATGGTCCATCGCCAAAATACTCACCACCCCATCGGGCAGATCGGCCTCGCGCACGGCTTGCGCAAACACCAGCGCCGACACCGGTGTGCTGTTGCTGGGCCGCACCACCACCGTGTTGCCGGTGATCAAGGCGGGCGCGATTTTGCGCAGCAAGGTGTAAATCGGAAAGTTGAAAGGAATCAGGCACACCACCACGCCGATCGGTTCACGGTGCAAAAACAGCTGCTCACGCGGGTTGTCCGAAGGGATGATTTCGCCCTCGATGCGGCGTGCCCACTCGGCGTGGTAACGCACAATTTCCGCGCCGTAGCCCACTTCGGCGCAGGCGTCTGCCAGGCTTTTGCCCGACTCTTGCGCCAAGGCTTTGCCAATCGTTGGCGCATGGCGCTCTAAAGCACCCGCCAAGCGCTGCAGGGCGCGTGCGCGCTCAATAGCGGGCAGGCGTTTCCAAGGGCCGTGGGCTTGGGCCGCGCTTTGCACCGCCTGTTCGGCGGTGGCCTGGCTGGCCAGTTGCACGGTTGCGAAGGGCGCGGCCGTGGCGGGGTTCAAGACGGTGAAGGATTGCGCGGTGGAATCATCGATGAATCGATTCGCCACAAAATTGGAATAAGTCTGCACGGCGCGAGGCCTCGGTGGGGTGGCAGGAAAAAAGGGGGTCGATGATCGACCCCCTTGCCTTAGGTAAGCAGCATCAAACGCTCAGAACGAATAGTTCACGCCGACGCCAATCGCGTCTTTACTGGCTGTATTGCCCCAAAAGCCTTTGGCTTGATTGCCGTAGCTGACATAGACATTGGTGTTGGGCTTGTAGGCATAGGTGGCGCCCAAGCTGTAGAAGTTGGCGTGGTAGTCCGTTTGGCGGCCAAAGCCGGCCAAATAAGTCAACTTGCCATCGACCAGTTGTGCAGACAAGGTGGTTGAGCGGTTTTTGGCGCCGCCGTACAGCTTCTCGTCGTCATAGGCACCCATCAAGGTCACCGCACCGAGTTTGTACTTGGCTGCAACGAAGGTCACGGTGTTGCCTGCGGGTGTTTTCTCGTTGGCCAGCATGCCGTTGAAGGCGCCTTGTTCGTACTTCAAAGCCACGGATTGGCTGTTGTTTTTGTCGGCAGTTTGTTTTTGCAGACCGACTGAAGCGTCGACAGAAAAGCCGCCGCCAAATTTGGGTGAGGCATAGAACAAGCCGTTGTTCAAACGGGCAAAGCTGGCATTTTTGGAAGAAGCGTTGGGGTCTGCCGCGCTGTTGCCGTGCCACAACCACCAGGCGGGTGAGGCGATTTGGTCATAGTTGTACCAAGCGTCATAAGCCCAGTCGTTTTGCCACAGTGCGGTCAAAGCACGACCCACACGCACATGGCCAAAGTCACCCTTCAAACCCGCCGTGGCTTCGCCAGCGAACAGGTATTTGGTGTCTTCGCTGACCAGGTTTTCTTTGGTGTTAGGGTTGTGCAAAAAGAAACGGGTATTGAGCTTGACCGTGCCGGCCATGCCATTGCCCAGGTCTTTCAAACCATCAAAAGCCACGTTGCTGCGGCTGATGCTGCCTGTTTTGGTTTTGTCATCGTAGTCGCGGTAGTAGCCCAGGTCCAGCGTGCCCGAGAATTTATAGCTGTCTTCAGCGGCATGCGCCACGCCGGTCAGGGCCAAAGCCATGCCCAGGGCGGCGTTGAAAGGTGTGAAATTTTTCATGTCAGTCTCCTCTATTTAAGTTCAAGTTAAATGCGTCCATCCGTCGACGCGAGTGTTTTTGGCCAAATTTTTCCTGACAGCCGCTGGGGTTGCGCAGGGTGGTTTTGTCCAAAGGGATCAGTGGGCCCTTGGGGCTTCGGTCAGGCTGCGTTTTTCAACAAATCGCCTGACGTAGTCGTCGGCCGGTTGGTTCAAAATCTGCTCGGGCGTGCCGATCTGCACCAACTCACCATCTCGCAAAATGGCAATGTTGGCCCCGATGCGAAGCGCTTCATCCAGATCGTGGGTGATGAACACAATGGTTTTTTGCAAGGTGCTTTGCAGCTCCAGCAGCAAGGTTTGCATGTCATAGCGGATCAAGGGGTCGAGCGCACTGAAGGCTTCATCCATCAGCAATATTTGCGGGTCCATGGCCAAAGCACGAGCCAAACCCACGCGCTGGCGCATGCCGCCAGACAGCTCGTCAGGGTAGGAGTGCTCATAGCCTTTGAGACCCACGCGCTCAATCCAATGGTTGACGCGCGCGAGTGCCTCGGGACTTTTATCGCCGCGCACAGCCAAGCCATAACCCACGTTGTCGCTCACCGTTTTGTGCGGCAGCAGGCCAAAGCCTTGGAACACCATGCTCATGGTTTGACGCCGCAAGTTGCGCAAACCTGCCGGATCGCAAGACAGCACGTTGTGCCCGTTCACCAAGATCTCGCCCGAGGTGGGCTCGATTAAGCGGTTGAAGTGACGCACCAGCGTGGATTTTCCCGAGCCTGACAAACCCATGATCACAAAAATTTTGCCCGCTGGAATATGCATGGACACATCATTGAGTCCGACATTGCAGCCCACTTGCGCGAGGACGTCTTTTTTGCTGACCCCCTGTTTCAACAGGCGCATGGCGGTGTCTGCACCGGCGCCGAAGATTTTGTAGATATGACGTACTTCGATACTGCCTTGTGACTCGCTCATGACTGGCCTCCTTTGTTGTTTTTGCGTAGGGCTTGGCGCTCGCGCCGTCCCTTGCCGTAGGCTTGTGAAATCCGGTCAATCACCACGGCCAGAATCACGATCGAAAAGCCGCCTTGCAGGCCGCGGCCCATGTCCATGTTGTTGATGCCTGAGAGCACGTCTTCACCCAGGCCTCGTGAGCCGATCATGGAAGCGATCACCACCATGGCCAAAGCCATCATCACGGCCTGGTTCAGGCCAGCCATGATGCTGGGCCGTGCCAATGGCAAATTCACGTCCACCAGCAACTGCCACGGCGTGGCACCAAAGGAGCGAGAGGCTTCAACCACTTCTTTGTCCACCTGGCGAATGCCCAGATCGGTCAAACGCACCAGAGGTGGCAGCGCGTAGATGACGGTGGCCAACACCGCAGGCACTTTGCCCAGACCAAACAGCATCAGCACGGGCACCAGGTACACGAAGGTGGGTAAGGTTTGCATCACGTCCAGCACGGGCTCCAGCACGCGGCGCAGTCGGGCGTTGCTGGACATCCAAATGCCCAAGGGCAAACCCAGGGCCACGGTCAGCGTGGTGGACACCAGCATCAAGGCCAGGGTCTGCATCAACTTGTCCCACAAGCCAAAGCATCCGATCAGGTACAGACCTGCTACCAAGGCGATGACGATGGGCCAGCGACGCAAGGCGTGCCAGGCGAGCGCGCCGATGGCCAACAAGACACCCAGAGGGGGAAGTCCGATCAAGAACTTTTCCAAGGGCACCAGAAAATGGATCAGCAAGACCCGGGTGATGTCATGGAAAAAATCGCCATGCTCAGTGACAAACGACATCACAGCGGAGTTCACCTGGTCAACAAAACTCAGGTCGAAAAAAATCGAATTCATGAATGGGGTCCCACAATCAAAGCAAATGCAGGAGCGAACGTGATGGCCGCTTCTGCTCAGGTGGAGGCCGCTGCGCTACAAGAGCAGCGGCCCCCTGTGGCACGCTTATTTCAGAGCTGCAGTGATCTTGGCGGCCGCCTCGGCACTGACCCACTTTTGCCAAATGGCTGGGTTGGCCTTCATGAATTCACGTGACACCACATCGCTGCTGGCTTTGCGTTCGGTCATTTGCAACACCGCGCCGTTGATTTGTTCTGGCGTCAGTTGAACTTTGTCCATGACCGTCAACGCACCGGCATTGGAGGTGGCAAAGGGGGTAGAAACGCCCACGGTCAATTTGGTGTTGGGGGTGGCGGAAGGGCAAACGTCTTTGACCTTGATGTCGCGAATCGTGTCCCAGCACTTGGCGTTGTAGGCCGGCTCTTGCAGCTGCACCAATTTGTATTTACCCATCAGGCTGGCAGGCGACCAGTAGTAAAACAAAATCGGCTTGCCGCGCTCAATGGCGGAGATGATCGCAGCGTCCAACGCGGCACCGGTGCCCGCACGGAAGTTGGTGTAATCGCCTTCCAGCTTGTAGGCTTTGAGTTTTTGCGTGTTGATTTTCTCGCAGTCCCAACCCACGGGGCAAGACAGCAAGCGACCCTTGCCCGGTTCTTCGTCGTCCTTGAACAAGGCCTTGTACTTGGGCAAATCGGCCACCGATTTCAGATCGGGCGCCATGGCTTTGATGCCGCGTTTGGCGTCGCCCTTGACGACGTAATCGGGCACAAAAAAGCCTTCCACCGCACCACCGCCAGAGAGCAGGTCACCCACCAAACGGACCTTGCCCATTTCTTGGCCCTTTTTGATGATGTCCGTGCGGTTCCACTGTTCCACCCACACTTGCACGTCATTGCCGACCAATGCGGTTTCGGTGGCGGCCGTACTGCCGGTGACCAATTCGGTTTTGCAGCCATAGCCTTGCTCCAGCAAGGTGCGAATCAAGCTGGTGTACAGCTGACCCGACTCCCAGGTGATACCGGCAAATTTGATGGTTTGGTCTGGGCTGCAAACCGCGCTTTGTGCAAAGGCGGTTGGTGCCGCCAAACTGGCGCTGAGCGCCAGGGCCGTGGATAAAGTGTTCAAGAATTTCATTTTTGTCTCCAGTTTTAAATAATGCCGCTGCCCCTTCAGGCTGCGCGGCGGGGTTGAAAATCAAATCAACGCGCGACCCGAGGGATGCGCGAAGTGTTGTAGTCGTTGATCACATCGCACGGCGTGTAGCAACGGTCGATTTCGTGCACCTCTTGTGCGGTGAGTTGCATGTCCAACGTAGCGATGTTTTCGTCCAGCTGCGCCACGGTTTCGACGCCAATCAAGGTCGAGGTCACACCGGCGCGGCCACTGACCCAAGCCAGTGCCACTTGCGAGGACTTGACGCCGCGCGCTGCCGCAACCCGTGCCACCGCTTGGGCAATGTTGTGGCTGGTTTCGTCGCCGTACTGGTCGGCGGTGAAGCTGTCGGTTTTGTTGCGCAGCGAGTCGACTTGACCCGTCAGCAGACCCCGTGCCAAAGGAGAAAATGGCGTGACGGCAATGCCTTCGCTGATGCAATAAGGAATCATCTCGCGCTCTTCTTCGCGGTAGGCCGCGTTGAGTTGGCACTGCATGGACACGAAAGGCGTCAAACCGGCTTGTCGCGCCAATTCGTTCATCTTCACGAACTGCCAGGCGTACATGGTGGAGGCACCGACGTAGCGGATCTTGCCGGCCCGAATCAGATCGTCCAGGGCACGCATGGTTTCTTCCATGGGGGTCATGGGGTCGAAGGCATGGATCACAAACAGATCCAGGTAATCGGTTCCCAGGCGGCGCAAAGAGGCCTCGACAGAGTCCATGATGTGTTTGCGCGACAATCCTTGGTCATTGATGTCATCGCTCATGGCGTAGAAACACTTGCTGGCCAAGACCAGTTTGTGCCTGGGGGTGCCTTGAATGGCGCGACCCACCACCTCTTCAGACACGCCCATGGAATAAAAATCGGCCAAGTCGATGAAGTTGATGCCGCGGTCGATGGCGGCTTGAATCACAGGCGTGGAGGCAGCCTCGTCCAAGACCCATTTGCGCCAGCTTGGCGTGCCAAAGGTCATGCTGCCCAAACACAGGCGCGACACTTTCATGCCGCTGTGGCCCAGATTGACGTATTGCATGCAGTGCCTCTTAGGGTTTGGGGGTGTAGAAGGGATTGGTGACAGCCTTGGCCGCCGCTGTGATGGTGGCCAACGACGGTTCTTGGCGCATGGCGGCGGTCACTGCGCCTTTGGCTGCGGCGTAGTTGTTGGCAAACACCTCGTCTGCATCGGCCGCGGACCAGTTGACCCAGACGGCGGCAATCACGCACCAGTCGTTTTCAGCTTGCTCAGGCAAGATGCCCTCGAGCAGGCATTCCTGAACGCCCTTGGCTACGCCGGCTTGGGCGGGGCCCCAGGTCATGGTTTCGTGTTGCTCGCCGCGCAAATCGGCTTTGTTGATGAAGGCGGTCATGGGTTTGACCGGAACGCCTGGCTGCAGCACCACCATGTAAGGCAAGTGGCCTTTTGTCGGGGAGGACAAAGCGCCAGCCCAAGCATTGCCAACCGGACCACTGCGGGGCCCGATCATGACGTTGATGTGTGCGGCATTAGGGCCGCTGCCAATGAATGATTCGCCAATGAACATGTCTTATTCCCAAATAAAAATGGCAGCAAAAACGGGTTCTTTCGTTTTTGCCGAGGACCTGTGGCGCGCTTCAACTTGCTGTTGAAGGCTGGCGCATCCTGTCCTGTGGCAACTGTCCATTTTTAACAAAAATAATACAAACTATTGTTACTTGTTTGTAATATGAGTATTTGTAATTGCTTAAGTGTTTACCATGACATGACATTTACTCATGCGTGATACGCCGAAAAATCGTTTGAGATTGAGGCGTCAAACCCCTAGGCTGAGGGCCCGAATACTCTGATCAGGCTCACGCACATGCTTCCTTCACTGTCCCACCCCCACCTTCTGCAAACCGGTGCATTCATCCATGGTCAATGGCTCACCGCGCCCGACCACTACCCCGTGATCAACCCGTCCACAGGGGAAACGCTGGCTCAGGTGGCCAAGGCCGGGGCGAATTTGGCTGACCAAGCGGTTGCAGCGGCCAGCCAGGCCTATGTGACTTGGCGTCAAACCACAGCCAAGCACCGCGCTGGGATCCTTCGTCGTTGGGCGGATTTGATGATGGTCCATCAGGAAGACCTGGCGCAGTTGTTGACTGCCGAGCAAGGCAAGCCTTTGGCCGAGTCGCGCGGCGAGGTCGCTTATGCCGCCAGTTTTTTGGAGTGGTTTGCCGAAGAAGGTAAGCGCGCCTATGGCGATGTCATTCCCTCCCATAAACCGGATGCCCGCATCCTGGTGCTCAAAGAGCCGGTCGGTGTGGTGGCGGCCATCACACCTTGGAATTTCCCACTTGCCATGGTGACCCGCAAATTGGGGCCGGCCTTGGCCGCAGGCTGCACGGTGGTGCTCAAGCCCTCTGAAGAAACCCCTTTGTCAGCGCATGCGTTGGCGGTATTGGGCCAAGAGGCGGGCTTGCCGGCAGGCGTGATCAATGTCGTTTCTGGTGACGCCGTGGCCATCGGCGGCGCATGGATGGCCAGCCAAGCCGTGCGCAAAGTGACGTTCACAGGCTCTACCCGTGTCGGCAAGTTGTTGATGAAGCAGGCGGCGGATACGCTGAAAAAAGTGTCTTTGGAATTGGGCGGCAATGCGCCTTTCATTGTGTTTGATGACGCCGATATCGATGCCGCGGTGATCGGCGCCATGGCCTCCAAGTTTCGCAACACCGGTCAGACCTGTGTCTGCGTAAACCGGTTTTTTGTTCAAGAGGGTGTCTACGAAGCGTTCACCACCAAGTTAGCCGAAGCGGTTCGCGCCTTGAAAGTGGGCGATGGTCGTTTGCCGGGCATGACACAGGGGCCCTTGATCAACCCTGCGGCTTTGGCGAAAGTGCAAAAACACGTGCAAGACGCGCTGGCCAAGGGCGCACAAGCCTTGTGTGGTGCCCAGCCTGATGCATTGGGCGGCACTTTTTACCAGCCCACGGTGCTGGTGAATGCGAATGCACAGATGGAGATGGCGCACGAAGAAACCTTCGGGCCCGTGGCCGCGTGCTACAAATTCAGCACTGAAGAGGAAGTCATTCAAATGGCCAATGCCACCGCCTTTGGTTTATCGGCTTATTTTTACAGCCGTGACTTGGCGCGCGTGTGGCACGTGGCGGAGAAACTGGAAGTGGGCATTGTCGGCGTCAACGAGGGCATCATCTCCACAGAAAATGCACCGTTCGGTGGCGTCAAAGAGTCGGGCATGGGCCGTGAAGGCTCGCATTACGGTCTGGCCGATTACATGGAAGTCAAATACGTGCTGATGGGCGGCTTGCGCAAGCCGGGCTGAAGGTTCATGGGCCTGCTTCACACCACTGTCGAGCGGTTGTACGTCGTTTCAGCGCCCTTGATGTTTCTGGCCTATTTCCCGCAAATCATCACCTTGCTGAAAAACAAGGACGGTGCGCACAGCACCTCCTTGCTGACTTGGTTCATGTGGACCTTGGCGCTCAGCATCAACACCGCCTATGCGGCTTGGGTCAACGGCGACCGGTATTTTTTGCTGTCAACAGCCAGCAGTTTGTTGGGCACGGCATTGGTGTTCATGATCGCTTGTTACAAAAGGTGGCGCATCCACCACCCCTTGGGCTCAGTCTGACGCGTCGTCGGCGCCGCTGACCACGCGACGCACCGCTTCAGCCGCAAAACCGCGGGTCAGCAAAAAGCGCATTTGCTTGGCCCGCGCGTTCGCATCAGCGGCGGGCTCGCCAAATTTTTTGCGCCAAACTTCGCGCGCCCGGGCCACTTCGGTGTCGCGCAAACCTTGCAGCGCTTCAGACACCGCATGCGCATCGAGCCCCTTGGCTTGCAACTCCTGCTTCAGCCGTGAGGTGCCCAGTTTGCTGGCGCGGCGGTTGACCACCGACTCGAGCACGCGTTGCTCGTTGATGAAGTCCTTGGCCTGCAACTCATCCAAGGCCTGCGCCAACTCGCCTGGCACTTCTTCAAAGGGCCGCAACTTGCGCTCGAGCTCTTGGCGTGAATGCTCACGCTGCGACAACAAGCGCAGCGCACGGCCTTTGAGGCTGGGCTGGAAGCCCAAGCGCTTGCCCGGCTGTGTCGGTTCAAGCCCCAAACCCTCATCGGGTTTGGGGTTGTAGCGTGCGTGGTTCATGCCGCGGTGCGCTCTCAGGCGATGACTTCTTTCGGTTCTTTGGCTTCTTTGGCGGTCTTAGGCGCCTTGGGGGCCGGGGCTTCGACGACGGCGACCAGCAAAGGAATGCCCAAAGACTCGCGCACCTTGTTTTCGATTTCAAACGACAAGCCAGGGTTCTCGCGCAAAAATTCACGAGCGTTGTCACGGCCTTGGCCGATTTTTTCGCCCTGGTAAGCGTACCAAGCGCCTGACTTTTCGATGACCTTAGCGTTCACGCCCATGTCGATGATTTCGCCCTGACGGCTGATGCCCTCGCCAAACAAAATATCGAACTCGGCGGTCTTGAAGGGCGAGGCCACTTTGTTTTTGACTACTTTCACGCGGGTCTCGTTACCGATCGCCTCGTCACCTTTCTTGATGGTGCCGGTGCGGCGAATGTCCAAGCGCACCGAGGCGTAGAACTTGAGCGCGTTGCCGCCGGTGGTGGTTTCGGGCGAACCGAACATCACGCCAATTTTCATGCGGATTTGGTTGATGAAAATGACCATGCAATTGGTCTTTTTGATGGTGGCGGTCAGCTTGCGCAGGGCTTGGCTCATCAAACGCGCTTGCAGGCCGGGCAGGCTGTCGCCCATGTCGCCTTCGAGCTCGGCTTTGGGCGTCAAGGCTGCGACCGAGTCGATCACCACCAAATCCACCGCGCCGGAGCGCACCAGGCTGTCCACAATCTCCAGCGCTTGCTCGCCGGTATCGGGTTGGCTGATCAAGAGGTCTTGCAGATTCACACCCAGGTTTTGGGCGTACTGGATGTCCAGGGCGTGTTCGGCGTCCACAAAAGCGCATTGGCCGCCGATTTTTTGCATTTCCGCAATCACTTGCAGGGTCAAGGTGGTTTTGCCGGACGACTCAGGGCCGTAGATTTCGACCACGCGGCCACGGGGTAAACCGCCGACGCCCAGGGCAATGTCCAGCCCCAAGGAGCCGGTAGAGACCACCTGGATGTCTTCGATCACTTCGCCTTCACCCAGGCGCATGATCGTGCCTTTGCCGAATTGTTTTTCAATTTGGGCCAGTGCGGCTTGCAGGGCTTTGCCTTTTTCGCTGTTGATGTCGCTCATGAAAATATCCTTAAGAATCAGGGGGTTGAATCGGTAGCACCGTTTTGCAATTGCATTTAACTGGATGCTTGAACAGTACTTTAACGGCTTATTGGAGCTTGTAAACACTTTTATTGGTCAGTTTGCTTTACTATTTAGCCATGTCTTCTTTTGACCTGAACACGCCCACTGCTGCCGCGCCCAAGGTGGACGACCGTTGGCGCCAGATGCACTTGGGACGCTTGCTGGGCCATGCGATGCGTAAGTTCGACGAGCGGGTGCTGCATTTGATGGCGCATGACGCGGGCGTCCCCCTGGCGCTCGCCAATCTGGCAGCGCGCGACCAAATCAGCGCAGCGCACATCCACATCACGCGTCATTTGGCGATGCAGGGCTCACGCTTGACCGTGTTGGCGCAAGCGGCCGGTATGAGCAAGCAGGCCATGGGCGATTTGGTGGACCAGTGCGAGGCTTGGGGGCTGGTCAAGCGAGAGCGTGATGAACAGGACGCCAGAGCGAAAAAAGTGGTCTTCACCGCCGATGGGCTGGCTTGGCTCGACGCCTTTAAAACGGCGGTGGCGCAGGTGGAAAGTGAGTTCAAAGAGTCGGTCGGCCAAGACGTGGCGACCGTGGTGGCGCTGGGGCTCGAAGCCTACGCGCAAGCCTGAGTCCGGCAGGGCCTAAAATTTAGCCTTGCGCACAATCCTTGTCGCGCAAGACACAAGGAGACAACAATGCGAATATTGATCGCCGAAGACGACCAGGTGTTGGCCGATGGCTTGTTGCGCACTTTGCGCAACGCGGGCGCGGCAGTAGACCATGTGGCCAGTGGCAGCGAAGCGGATGCCGCGCTGATGACCAACAGTGAATTCGATCTCCTGATTCTGGATTTGGGATTGCCCAAAATGCACGGTCTGGAAGTGTTAAAAAAATTGCGCGCCCGAGGCTCCACCTTGCCGGTGTTGATTTTGACGGCGGCGGACAGTGTGGAAGAGCGCGTCAAGGGCCTAGACTATGGTGCCGATGACTACATGGCCAAGCCCTTTAGTTTGCAGGAGCTCGAAGCCCGCGTGCGCGCCCTCACCCGCCGAGGCATGGGCGGCGCCACCTCGCAAATCAAGCATGGACCGCTGATCTATGACCAGTCTGGCCGCGTGGCCACGATCGACGGCAAGATGGTCGAGTTGTCTGCCCGCGAACTCGGCTTGCTGGAGGTGCTGTTGCAGCGCGCAGGCCGCTTGGTGAGCAAAGACCAGCTGGTCGAGCGTTTGTGCGAATGGGGCGAAGAGGTCAGCAACAACGCGATCGAGGTCTACATCCACCGGTTGCGCAAAAAAATTGAAAAGGGCCCTATCCGCATCGCCACGGTGCGCGGCTTAGGCTACTGTTTGGAAAAAATTCCCAATTGAAATCGCAACAATGGTCCCTCTTCAAACGCGAGCAACGTTCGCTGTTTGGAGAAATTTTGGACTGGATGCTCACACCCCTGTTGCTCTTGTGGCCGGTGAGTTTGGCCTTGACGTGGTTGGTGGCCCAGGGTCTGGCCAACAAGCCCTTTGACCGGGCCTTGATTTACAACGCGCAAGCCTTGGCTCAGCTGGTCAAGGTCGGACCCGACCGCAGGGTGCTGTTTAACTTGCCTCAGCCCGCAAGTGAATTGCTGCGTGCAGACGAGTCCGATCTGGTGTATTTCCAAGTCATCGGCCCCAAAGGGGAGTTGTTGGGCGGCGATCGGGATTTGCCGCAACCCGAGGACGAGGACAAACTCGGCAACTATGAAGTGCGCTTGCGTGACGACGAAATGCGTGGCCTGGAAGTGCGGGTGGCGTCCACCTGGGTGAGCTTGGATCTGCTCAGTCCAGAACCTGAGACGCAACCACCCGCAGTCTCAACCGCTGTGCATGCCAAGCCACTCACCATGCCGCGCCTGGTCTTGGTGCAGGTGGCAGAGACGCGCGAAAAAAGATCTGTCTTGGCGGCCGAAATTATCAAAGGCGTGATGCTGCCGCAGTTTGCGATTCTGCCTTTGGCGGTGCTGTTGGTCTGGCTGGCGCTGGTGCGCGGCATCAAACCGCTGTCGCAATTGGAAGAACGTATTCGTGCCCGCAAACCCGATGATCTGAGCCCGCTTGACGAAAAAGCCGTGCCCATGGAAGTGGCGCCACTGGTGTCTTCAGTGAACGATCTGCTCAATCGCTTGAAAGACTCGATCGCCATCCAGAAACGCTTCTTGGCCGACGCGGCGCATCAACTCAAAACCCCTTTGGCGGGTCTGCGCATGCAGGCCGATTTGGCGCAGCGCAATGACGCAGGTGAAGATGAGCTCAAGCATTCTTTGAAACAAATTGGCCGCGCCAGCGTGCAGGCCACCCACACCGTCAACCAGTTGCTCTCACTGGCGCGGGCTGAAGGCGGCGGCGCCAACCTCAGCCGCCAGCCCTGCGACATGGTGGCCATGCTCAGTGACGTGCTGCAAGACGCCCTGCCACGTGCTTTGGACAAAGGCTTGGACTTGGGCTACGAAGGCGCAGAAGCCGGATCGCCCGATGTGCAGGTGCATGGCAACCCCGTGTTGCTCAAAGAGATGGTGCGCAACTTGGTGGACAACGCCATTCACTACACCCCTTCGACGCACGAGCGGCCTGGGGTCATCACGGTGCGCACCTTAGTTGACCCCTACAGCCATGCGCTGGTGATCCAGGTCGAAGACAACGGCCCCGGCATCGCCCCGGCTGAAAGAGACCGGGTGTTTGAACCGTTTTACCGGGCGCTTGGGACGAACGTAGATGGCTCAGGCTTGGGCTTGCCGATTGTGTTGGAGATTGCCCAGCAGCACGGCGCCACGGTCAGCATCGAGGCGGCGCACCCCAGCCAAACTCCGCCAGGCGCTTGCTTCACCGTGCGCTTCTCGCGTGGTGGCGGCGCCTGAGGTTTTCAGGCGGGCTTGAACAAATTCAATTGCAAACGCTCGCGCTCGATCACACGGGCCACGGCCGGTTGTGCGGCCACTTGCTTCACAAAGGCCCACAGTACGGGGAACGTTTCTGGGTCAATGCCGGCCAGACTGCCCCAGCGGGTGAGCGTCAAACTGTAGGCGTCCAGCGGACCGAAATGAGCACCGGACAACCAGGTTTGACCTGCCGACTGGGCGGCCACTACCAAGGCTTGCAATTCAGCCAGTAAACCGCGGTAAAGACCGGTGTTGTAGGTCTTTAGCTGGGCTTGCACCTCGGCTTGATCCGAGTATTTGTGCGGCATGAAAATATGCGTGAAGGTCGGGTGCACCGTGTTGTTCATCCAGACCAAGGTCTCAAGGGCTTTGGCGCGCGCCACCGCTTCGGTGGGCAAAAAACCGGCCGTTGGAAACTTCTGGTCCAGGTACAACACAATCGCCACGATCTGGGTGATCACCTGGCCGTCATCCACCAACACCGGCACTTGGCCGCGTGGGTTGATTGCGTGGTAGGCCGCTTCGTTTTGTTCGCCTTTGTGCAGCTTGACCATCGTCGGCTCAAAAGTGGTGCCAGCGATTTCCAACAAAGTATGCGGCACAAACGAGCAAGCACCGGGTGAGAAATACAGTTGCAAAGACATGGTTATTTTCCTTTGGCGGGTGAAGGGGCGGGCGACGGGATGGGGGAAATTTCGGTCGCTGTTGGGGGTGTTGCTGTGGCCGGTTTGGTCTCGGCCTCGGTGGGTGATGGAAGTGTAGGGACTGGGGCCGCGTCTTGCGGGGTCACACGCAGGGCTTGTGGTTGAATTTGGGTTTTGAGCCGCACCGGCTCGCTGACCTCGATCGGCCCCAGATCGAAGGCACGCAGTTCGCCGTGACTCCACAACCAAAAAACGCCATTGGCGGCCACCAAAGCCAAAACGATCCATCTCCACATCAAATGTTCTCCTGATGTGCGGCGGGCCGCACGCTGACTTCTGAGCTGTGAACGCTGACCACGCCGCGCGGCGTTTCAATTTGCAATGCCCCGCTGGCGTCAACCCCCATCGCACGACCGTGCACACCATCACTGGTGGCGACCATCAAGCCCTGCAACACATCGCGCGCATGAAAGCGTGCTTGCAGCGGGGCAAAGCCCGTCAAGGCAAAGCCCTGCACGGCCATCACCAAAGGCGCGGCCACGCGGCCTAAAGCGTCTGCGGCGGTGATGCCAGGCAGCCATTGGGTCAAGGCCGCCGGTGGCGTGCGCAAACCCTCAACGGGTTGGGGCTCAACGTTCAGGCCGACACCGATCACCACATAACTGTGGCTGCCGGTGCTGGCCGCTTCGATCAAGATACCGCCAAGTTTGTGGCCCTCAATCCATAAATCGTTGGGCCACTTCAGGCCCACCTGCGTGTGCAGGTTTTCGGCCAGACTCAAACCCACCGCCAACGACAGGCCCGACCAATCCTTGGGGGCGATGGGCAAACCCAGCGAAAACGTCAAGGAGTCCCCTCGCTGGCTGACCCATTGTCGGCCCAAGCGACCGCGCCCCGCGCTTTGGCTTTCGGCCACCAGCAGCACTGCATCGGTCTGCCCGGCGCGTGCGCGGCGCATCAACTCGGTGTTGGTCGAGTCGATCTCGGGCAAGATTTCGACACTGAAGCCGGGTATTTGGGGTGACACGGCCTCCCAAATGGCTTCGGCGGGCCAGCGCATCAAGGAGTCGAGCTGTAGGGCCATGGGTTCAGCGCGGCTTTAACGTCGGGCCTTAACGGGCGATTTCGTGGCGGCCTTGGTGGGTGTCTTTGTCGGTTTCTTGGCGGGCTTCGCTACTTTGCCCGCTTTGATGGGCTTGACCGGCTCAGGGGCGGCTTTTTTCACCTGGCTGGGGATCTTGGGCGTCGCAGGCCTGCGTTTGGGCGCCAGCAGCGTTTTACGGCAGTTGGCGCTACCGCACCAGCAAGGGTATTCGGCTTTGAGCTTGGGGGTGTAGGGCTCGTCAATGATCAGGCCGTAGTCATAGTTCAGCTCTTCACCCGCGTGGATGTTGCGCAAGGCCTTGATGAAGATGCGGTCGTTGTCCTCGTCGGCTTCACAGTTCGGGTCGCAGCTGTGGTTGATCCAACGCGAAGAGTTGCCCTCGTTCACCGCGTCGATCACTCGGTCTTCGTTCACATGAAAGTAAAAAGTGTGGTTCGGATCGCTCGGGTCATGCGGGTGGCGGTCTTGGGCTTCTTCCCAGCTGATGATCTCGCCCACGTACTCGATCAAGGTCTCGCCTTCGGCAATATCGACCACGGCAAAGACACCCTTGCCGTGCACACCCGAGCGGCGAACTTGAATACGGCGATTTGACGTTGGAGCAGGTTTTTTGGCCACGGTTGAAAAATTTGTTATGGTGAAAGCATGTGGGCGCGCGCATGTGTGTGTGCCCGTGGGCGAGCGCGCACCTGCGCGCACGCGAGACACTGGATTGTAATGAGATGAAAAACGAAGTTATCGGCAAGACCTTGGTGATTGCAGAAAAGCCATCGGTGGCGCAAGACATCGTGCGCGCGCTCACGCCCGTGGCCGGCAAGTTTGAGAAACACGACGACCACTTTGAGAGCGACACTTATGTAGTGACCAGCGCGGTGGGTCACTTGGTCGAAATTCAGGCCCCTGAGCAGTTTGACGTGAAGCGCGGCAAGTGGAGCTTTGCCAACTTGCCGGTGATCCCGCCGTTCTTTGATTTGAAGCCGGTCGACAAAACCAAGACCCGGCTCAATGCGGTGGTGAAACAAGCCAAGCGCAAAGACGTCAGCGCCCTGGTCAACGCCTGTGATGCGGGCCGCGAAGGCGAGTTGATCTTCCGCTTGATCGAACAGTACGCTGGCGGCGCCAAGCCCCTGGGCAAGCCGGTGACACGCCTGTGGCTGCAGTCGATGACGCCACAAGCCA
This sequence comes from Comamonadaceae bacterium, assembly GCA_947452785.1. Lineage (GTDB taxonomy): Bacteria > Pseudomonadota > Gammaproteobacteria > Burkholderiales > Burkholderiaceae_C > Limnohabitans_A. Next base: position 44,843 of record CANGDZ010000007.1, read on the forward strand.
TTCGTGATGGCTTTGACCACCTGCGCAGCAACAGCCAAATGCAGGGCCTGGCCGATGCCGCCCGCAGCCGCTCAGAAGCCGACTGGTTGGTGGGTATCAATGGCACACGCGCCATGACCGCCTTCAACTCGCGCGATGGCGGGTTCTTCTTGACCACCGTGGGCCGGGTGCAAACGCCCACGCTGGCCGTGGTGGTGGAGCGCGAAGAGCAGATTCGCAAATTCATCAGCCGCGACTATTGGGAAATTCACGCCAGTTTTGCCGCTGCCGCAGGCAGCTACCCGGGCAAATGGTTTGACCCGCAGTGGAAGAAAACCGACGAAGACAGCGAGAAAAAAGCCGACCGTCTGTGGACCGAACGCGAAGCGCAAGCCATTGCCAACGCGGTGCGAGATCAACAAGCCACGGTCACCGAAGAGGCCTCGCCCACCACGCAAGCCAGCCCCGGCTTGTTCGATTTGACGTCCTTGCAGCGTGAGGCCAACGGCAAATTCGGCTACTCCGCCAAGACCACCTTGTCGCTGGCGCAAAGCCTGTACGAGCGCCACAAGGCCTTGACCTACCCGCGTACCGACTCGCGTCATCTGCCCGAAGACTATGTGGCTGTGGCCAAGCAAACCTTTGAAATGCTGGCCGACAGCGGCATGAAGCATTTGGCCCCGCATGCTTTGACCGCGCTGAATAACAACTACGTGCGCAAACTGCCGCGTGTGTTTGACAACAAAAAAGTCTCGGATCACTTTGCGATCATCCCGACCTTGCAAGCGCCCAGTGGCTTGTCTGAGGCCGAGCAAAAAATCTATGACTTGGTGGTGCGCCGCTTTATGGCGGTGTTCTTCCCCAGCGCTGAATACCAGGTGACCACCCGCATCAGCAAAGTGGCGCAGCACCACTTTAAAACCGTGGGCAAGGTGCTGGTCAAGCCCGGTTGGTTGGCCATTTACGGTAAAGAAGCCGCCGAAGAAGTGGCGGACGCCAAAGACGGCGACAAGGGCCAAAACCTGGTGCCGGTGCAAGCGGGCGAGCAAGTCGGCGTGGAATCGGTGGACGCCAAGGGCCTGAAAACCCGGCCACCCGCGCGCTACTCAGAAGCCACCTTGCTCGGCGCCATGGAAGGCGCAGGCAAGCTGGTGGACGACGATGAACTGCGCGAAGCCATGCAAGAAAAAGGCTTGGGCACGCCTGCCACGCGCGCGGCCACCATTGAAGGCTTGATCAACGAAAAATACATGCTGCGCGAAGGACGCGAGTTGATTCCGACCGCCAAAGCCTTTCAGCTCATGACGCTGCTGCGTGGCCTGGGCGTGGAAGAGCTCTCGCGCCCTGAATTGACGGGCGAGTGGGAATACAAGCTGGCGCAAATGGAGCAAGGCAAACTGAGCCGCGATGACTTCATGAAAGACATCGCCGCGATGACCGAGCACATCGTCAAAAAGGCCAAAGAGTACGACCGTGACACGGTGCCCGGCGACTACGCCACCTTGCACGCGCCCTGCCCCAATTGCGGCGGCGTGGTCAAAGAAAACTACCGCAGATATACATGCGTCGGAGCCGAAGGCGCCACTGAAGGCTGCGGCTTCTCGTTTGGCAAATCACCCGCTGGGCGCACCTTTGAGCCCGCCGAAGTGGAACAGTTTTTGACCGACAAGAAAATCGGTCCCTTGGAAGGCTTCCGCTCCAAAGCCGGCTGGCCTTTTGTGGCCGAGATGGCACTCAAATTCAGCGAAGAAGACAAGAACTGGAAGCTGGAGTTTGACTTTGGCGACGACAAAAAGAACGAAGAAACCGGTGAGATCGTTGACTTTTCACAGAGCGAGTCTTTGGGCGCTTGCCCCAAGTGCGGCAGCCCCGTGCATGAGCGCGGCAGCAACTTTGTCTGCTCTAAAACCGTGCCCACTGAAGCGCAACCCACACCAAGTTGCGACTTCAAGAGCGGCAAGATCATCTTGCAACAACCGGTCGAGCGCGAGCAGATGACCAAGTTGCTCGCCACCGGCAAGACCGACTTGCTCGATAAGTTCGTCAGCATGCGCACGCGCCGTTCGTTCAAAGCGTTTTTGGCGTGGAACGCCGAAGAAAACAAAGTCAGCTTTGAGTTCGAACCGCGCGTGAGCAAGTACCCGCCACGCAAAACCAAAACCCCGTTTGGCAAAGCGGCACCGGCCAAGGCGGCGGGCAAAACCGCAGCCAAAACCGCTGCCGCCAAAACCGCCAAAGCACCGGCCAAAAAAGCCGTGAAATCTGCAGCAAAGTCGGCTGCGGTCAAAACCCCGCGCAAAGCCGCAGTGGGCAATTTGACGCCCAGCGCCGCGTTGGCGGCGGTGATCGGCGACGGCAAAGTAGCGCGCACCGAGGTGATCAAAAAGCTGTGGGACTACATCAAGGCCAACAACTTGCAAGACGCGACCAACAAGCGCGCCATCAATGCAGACGCCAAACTCAAGGCGGTGTTTGGCAAAGACCAGGTCACCATGTTTGAGCTGGCCGGTATTGTGGGCAAGCACGTGAGTGCTTAAACGCCGACCTTGAGCGCAGTCTGGCACCCTGCGCTGCCATGAAAATAGGGCGTCCTGCGGGGCGCCCTATTTGCTGTGCGCCGTGTGAATCAGCGGGCGACCACGCGAGCCATTTCCAAGCACTTGTTGGAGTAGCCCCATTCGTTGTCATACCAGGCCACCAGTTTCACAAAGGTGCTGTCCAGCGCAATGCCGGCGGTGGCGTCAAACACGCTGGTGCAAACTTCACCGCGGAAGTCGGTGGAGACGACCTTGTCGGCGGTGTAGCCCAGCACTCCCTTCAAGGCGCCTTCACTTTGCGCTTTCATTTCGGCGCAAATCTCGTCGTAGCTGGCGGGGTGGTTCAACTCGGCAGTCAGGTCCACCACCGACACGTCGGAGGTCGGCACACGAAACGCCATGCCGGTGAGCTTGCCTTTGATTTCAGGAATCACCACACCCACCGCTTTGGCTGCGCCGGTGCTGCTGGGAATGATGTTTTCCAAAATGCCGCGCCCACCGCGCCAGTCTTTGTTGCTCGGGCTGTCCACGGTTTTTTGCGTGGCGGTGGCCGCGTGCACCGTGGTCATCAAACCGCGCTTGAGGCCCCATTTGTCGTTGATCACTTTGACCAAGGGCGCCAAACAGTTGGTGGTACACGATGCGTTGCTGATGATCGCCTCGCCGGCATAGGCGGCGTGGTTAACGCCATACACAAACATGGGCGTGTCGTCTTTGGACGGGGCCGACATCACCACCTTTTTGGCGCCCGCTGCCAAATGCTTGCCGGCGCTTTCTTTGTCCAGGAACAAGCCCGTCGCCTCGATCACCACGTCGGCGCCCACGTCGTTCCATTTCAGGTTGGCTGGATCGCGCTCTTGTGTCAGGCGAATCGTCTTGCCGTTGACGATCAAGCTGTTGCCCTGCACCGCAATCGAACCCGGGAAGCGGCCATGCACGCTGTCGTACTGCAGCATGTAAGCCAGGTAGTCAGGCTCCAGTAAATCGTTGATGCCCACGATCTCGATGTCGTTGAAGTTCTGCACCGCTGCGCGCAGCACCATGCGGCCAATACGGCCAAATCCGTTGATACCGATTTTGAGGGTCATGGGAGTCTCACTTTCATTTGATGTGTGGAGGCGGCAGCGCTGCTGAAAGTGCAGCCGACGATGTAACCATCGTACGCTCTTTTGGTAATTAAATTACATGACGGGTGGTTCCCTGTGGGTTTGTTCTGGGTAGGTAACCGCTGCGGAACGTCATTGAAGTTGCCAGTTTGCGTCACTGAAGATGCCACTTTTCAAGTAAAAAACTCTGGTTTGAATCGTAAATAGCTATTTATAGCCCGCCGATGTCTTTTCATTAATTGGCCCAAACTCTAAAAACCGGCTTCCAAATTGGAAACCGTAAATTAGTAACAGTTAACGTCAAGGTAATGAAGTCACTGAATGTGCATGAGCTGCAAATTCGTTCATGAAACATCCCTCTGGACAAGTGACTTGAAACCTAAAAATCGTCATCGTCAAACGACAGTTCGCTGCCTGAGGTCCGGAGCCATTCATCGTCAGGCTTATTGAATACAGCATCCTAATGCGGAACGTCACACCTCATGTGTTTGACAAGTAAAATAAAGCAGATAAGAATGCACCAAATAAAGCACTTAATTTATGTCAATTATTCAAACAATCTATGCGCGAAACACGGTCAGCATGACTGACTTGCGCCGCAACCCCGCTGAAGTCATCAAGGTTGCCAACCGCTCTCCAGTAGCTGTTTTGAATCATAACAAGCCAGCGGCCTATTTGATTTCTGCAGTCGACTACGAGGAGATGATCGACAGACTTGAAGATGCTGAATTGACTCGAATCGTCAAATCTCGCGCGGGTGGAAAAACGGTCAAGGTGAAACTTGACGACCTATAGCCTTGAGTTCCATGTCTTGGCTCTCAAGGAGTGGAATAAGTTAGATGGCTCCATCAAGGCGCAGTTTCAAAAAGTCTTGATTAAGAGACTGGAACAGGCACATGTGTCCGCTGCCAAACTGAGGGGCGATCTTCAAAACACCTACAAAATCAAATTGCGGGATGTTGGTTACAGGCTTGTTTATGAAGTCATTGATAGAAAACTAGTCGTCATTGTTCTTGCGGTTGGCCGACGCGACCATGACAAGGCGTATGACCATGCCGCCAAGAGATTAGGGTAAAGCAGTTCAGGGGCCGCCCTTCCGATTGAGCTCAAGGCCCTTAGCGGCCCTTGAACCTGAACCACCATTGGGCTTGACGCTGGCCTGCCAGGACTCACTTCCCAAACAATTTGGCGATGTGCTGCCACGTCCGCAACAGCACGCCCGCGCGTTCCACATCGGCTTGCGCGACAAGCGGAGCTTCGCCGACCGGCTTACCGTTCGAGGTTGCGACCACTTTGCCAACAACAGCACCCTTGGTCACCGGCGCTTCTAGGCCTGACTTGAGTTCTACCAAGGTCTGCACTTGCTGGCCGCGCGGCACGGTCAACAACCACGGTGCGCCCAGACCTGCGGGGACCGTGTCTGCTTTACCTAAGTTGACCTTGGCTGTCGTGACCACCGTGTTCATCTGAATCGGGGTGGCCTTCTCAAAGCTACTGAAGCCCCAGCCGAGCAGCGTTCGCGTCTCATCAGCACGTGCCTGAGCGCTGTGGGTGTTGAGAATGACCGTGATCAGGCGCATGTCGTTGCGCTTAGAGGAGGTGACCAGGCAGTAACCGGCCTCCTCCGTGTGGCCGGTCTTGAGCCCATCCACAGTGGGATCTGTGTAAAGCAGGGCATTGCGGTTGCCTTGCTTGATGCCGTTGTACTTGAACTCGCGCTCCGCGTAGAGCGGGTAATAGTCAGCGCTGTCATGGAGGATGGCGCGCGCCAAGATGGAGAGGTCACGCGCAGACGACCTGTGCGCCGGGTCGGGCAGTCCCGTGGGGTTCACGAAATGCGTGTGCGTCATACCAAGGCGCAGGGCTTCGGCGTTCATCAACTTGGCAAAACCCTCTTCGGAGCCGGCCATGTGTTCGGCAATCGCTTTAGAGGCGTCGTTGCCTGACTGGATGATGATGCCGCGCAGGATGTCGATCACCGTGGCTTGGCTGTTCAGCGGCAGATACATGCACGACTCGGTGCTCGAACCTCGGCACCAAGCGTTCTGACTGACCGAGACCAGGTCGGTTTGCTTCAGCTTGCCGGAGCGCAGTGCTTGCTCGACCAGGTAACTGGTCATCATCTTGGTGAGCGACGCGGGCGGCAGTGGCTCATCAGCGTTGGCCGAGGCGAGTACCTCGCCAGAGTCGAAGTCCATCAACAGCCAGGCCTTAGCGGGCAGCGCCGGCGGGTTGGCCGCCAAAGCGGCCTGAGCCTCCAGTGGCGGCAAGGCGTTCACGGCCGGTGCGGCCTTTTTATGAGGCACTGGCTTGGTGGCGTGATGTACACCCGCGAAGGATGCCGAGTGAGGAGCCAGGACGGCTGCGGCGATGGCGAACAGGATAGGGAGAATGGTGGAAGTCTTGAGTTGCATGGCGTTTATGTGCTGAGCGCCCATTGTCGCCGATCGAGTTTGGACAACGCATCTGATCCGAAAAGGCCAACCCGGCTGTATGGTGCAGACGCCTTTTTCGACGCAGGCCTCACTGTCGCACGCATAACTCGGTACACCGCGCGCGCCCACCATACTGTTGCAGATCGGCACTTTGGAACGGCAAATGAGTCAGCTTAAAACGAACAAGATGTTGGCCCTCAAGGACCAGCATGTGGGGCGAATTGTCTTCAACAACCCAGCGCGGCACAACGCCGTCTCGCTGGAAATGTGGGAGGGTTTGGCGTGCATTGCCCAAGAGTTTGCAGTGGATCCAGATATTCGGGTGGTTATCGTGCAAGGCGCGGGAGACAAGGCCTTTGTGTCTGGTGCTGATATTTCCGAATTCGAAGGGCAACGGGATTCAGCCCAGGCCACCCATCGTTACGACGCCATCGCCGCCAAGGGCATGCAGGCACTCAAAGGCTTGAACAAGCCGACGATAGCTTTGATTCAAGGCTATTGCATCGGTGGTGGCTTGGCCGTGGCTTTGAATTGCGATATACGCATAGCGGCCGACCAAGCCAAATTTGCAGTCCCTGCGGCCAAGTTGGGTTTGGGCTACGAGTTTGATGGTGTGCGCAAACTGGTGGATGTGGTGGGCCCCTCCTTCGCCCAAGAGATCTTCTTCACAGCCAGGCAATTCAGCGCCCCAGAGGCCTTGGCAATGGGACTGATCAACCGCATGGTGCCCATGGGTGAGTTGCATGACTATGTAGAACACTATGCCGGCCTGATTGCCGCCAATGCGCCCATGACCGTGGCCTCCATCAAAACCATTGTGGGTGAAATTGTCAAAGACGAAGCCCTTCGCGATGTGGACGTGTGTGATCGCTTGGTGGCGGCGTGCTTCAACAGCGAAGACTTCAAGGAGGGGCGCACCGCTTTCATGGCCAAACGCAAACCGCAGTTCAAGGGCCGATAGGCGCCTAGGGCATTCACTCATCCTTTTAGAAAGAGAACCCCATGCCTTTGCCGTTATCGGGAATACGCGTTTTGGATTTGACCAATGTATTGGCGGGGCCTTACTGCACCATGGTCTTGGCCGATATGGGCGCTGAGGTCATCAAGCTGGAAAACGCCGACAAGGGCGATACCTCGCGTCAATTTGAGCCGCAGGTGAACGGTGAGTCTTATTGTTTTGCGGTTCTCAATCGCAACAAAAAAAGCATTGCCTTGAATCTGAAGGATCCCGGTGGGCTGGACGTGGCTTTGAAATTATCAGCACAAGCCGACATCGTTCTGGAAAATTTCAGACCCGGCGTGGTTCAGCGCATGGGCTTGGGTTATGAGGCCATCAAGGCCATGAACCCCGGTGTAATTTACGCTTCCATGTCAGGCTTTGGTCAAACGGGACCTTATGGCAAGAAGGGTGGCTTTGACATCATTGCGCAAGGCATGTCAGGCATCATGATGATGACTGGCGAGCCCGGCGGTCGTCCAGCCAAAGTGGGTATCGCCATGAACGACATTGCCAGTGGCGTGACAGCCCTGTCAGGCATCTTGGGTGCCTTGATCGGCAAACTGCGTTTCGGACAAGGTCAATACCTAGAGACTTCATTGCTGGAGGCAGGTTTGGCCTGGACACCTTGGGAGTTTGGTGCTTATTTTGGTTCGGGCGAAATTCCCACGCCCACAGGCACGCGCCATCGGCGCTCCGCCCCTTACCAAGCCTACCGCAGTGCGGATGGCTATGTAACGGTGGGGGCCGGGTCTGGCAAATTGTGGCTTGAATTTTGTGAAAAAGTCATTGAACAACCCGACTGGCCTTCGAACCCGGACTACAAAACACAGGCCTTACGCACCCGAAATGCAGATGCTTTGGAGCGAGACATTGAGGCCATTTTGATGCTTCAGCCCACGGCATATTGGGTTGACCGAATGGACCGCGCCGGCGTGCCCGGCGGACCGGTCTTTGGCTATGAGCAAATCATGCACGACCCGCATATTCACGCGCGCAAGATGGTGCATGAACTGGATCACCCGATCATCGGGCCAATGAAAACTTTGGGTCTGCCCCTGAAGTCGAGTGGCGAACTCAATACCATTCGCATGCCTGCGCCTTGGCTGGGCCAGCACACCAAAGAGGTGTTGTTGCAATTGGCCTATCCCCTGGATCAGATCGAGGCCCTGTTTGCGCAGGGAGCCGCATTTGACCAGTACCCCGACAAACTCAGGCCCTAGTCATGGTTGCAGGGACAGCTCAGCTGTCCATGGTGATTTTGGCGCGCCGAATCACATCGCCCCATTTGAGGGCGTCCAGCCGCATTTGCTCGGCGATCTGGTTCAGTGGCATGGTGCCAATCTCTTCGACACCGGTTTTGCGCAAGGCGGCTTGAACCTCGGCATCGTCCAAGGTCATTCTGAACACTGCACGCAATCGCTCTAAGGCCTCAGGCGGCGTGCCGGTGTTGGTCACAAAGCAATTCCAGGGTTTTTCATCGAAACCCTCAAACCCTTGCTCGGCAATGGTTTGCACGTCGGGCAGTGCGCTGGATCGTTTGGCTGTTGAAACGCCCAAAGCGCGGATGCGCCCCGTTTGAATGTGCGGTACGGCAGGCCCCAATGTGGAGACAGCCAAGTCCACTTGCCCGCCCACCAGATCGGCCATGTATTGGGCTGCGCCTTTGTAAGGCACATGGTTGATGGAGATACCCGCGCGCATTTTGAAAAACTCGGCAATCAGGTGGTGGGGTGAACCTACACCGGCACTGGCGCAATTGAGTTTGCCTGGATTGGCCTTGGCATAGGCGACCAGTTCCTGCAGGTTTTTGGCCGGCACGGAGGGGTGCGCCACCAAGGCCATGGGCAAGGCGCCCAGATGGACCAAGGGGGTGAAGGCTTTGATGTCGTAATTGACTTTGCGCATATTGGGCACGTAGGCAAAAGCGGTACTGTCAATCAAATGGATGGTGTAACCATCGGCGGGCGCACGGGCCGCCGCGTCGGCGCCAATGGTCGTACTGCCCCCGGGGCGGTAATCGAACACAATGGGTTGACCTAGTATTTTTTCTGCTTTACCGCACACAATGCGAGCCCATTGATCGGCGCCGCCGCCCGTAGGGTAGGGCATGATCAATTTGATGGGTTTCTCCGGGAAACCAGCGGACCAAGCTGACTGTCCTGAGCCAAGGGTCAGGCCAAAGCCTGCCATGTGCATGAATTGTCTTCTGCGAATCATTTGGGTTTTCCTGACCAATGTCTAAGACCTATGTTGAAGCTAGAAGGGTCGCGTGCCTGTAACCCAGATGACTGTGCGCGAGGCCAGTTCTGGAGGACCTGTGCGTTGAGGCGACTGACCATTTGTCAACCTTGGAGCCGCGTGCTGCGTTAAAAGGCAGTGGCACTTTTGCCGCTGATGCGAGAAAATGATGTTTAAAAATACCCTGATTGCCACCGCTTTGATGGTTGCTTGTGCCGCAACTTTGGCCCAAACCGCGGCTACCCCGGCCAAGCCAGCGACACCCGCCGCCCCTGCCGCTGCGGCCACCGTTGCAGCTCCCGCTGCAGCGACTCCCAAAGCAGCACCCGTGGCGAAAGCGGATGCGAAAGCCGCTGAAGCGATGCCCGCTGTGAAAAAATCCAACAACGACATCTGTCACGACGCCACCAGCTCGGGCTACACGTCCACCAAAAATTTCAAGCCCTTTACCACCATGGACGAGTGCATCAAGTCCGGTGGTCGCGCGCCAAAGGGATCCACTCCAGCCAAAAAATAATCAGTCACCCCTGGTGCTGAAAAAACAGCCCCCTCAGCCACAAGGCGAAGGGGCTGACTTATTTGAGCCCGCTCAGGCCTTCATGCCGATGCTGCTGAAGGTGCGGTCGGGAGATGCAGGTCGCGAAGCTCGCGCTTGAGCACTTTGCCAATCGCGCTGCGCGGCAACTCGGCCAGAAAATGCAGCGCAGACAGGCGCTGGGTTTTGCCCACACGTTGTTGGTACCACTGCAGCAAATCTTCTGAGCTGACGGTCTGCCCTTCGCGCAGCACGACATAAGCCACAGGCGTTTCCCCCCACTCGCGTGAGGGCACGCCGACCACGGCCACTTCTTGGATTTGCGGGTGCTCACGCAAGACGGCCTCAAGATCGCTGGGATAGAGGTTGAAGCCACCGCTGATGATCATGTCTTTGCGTCGATCGACCAGCGTCAAAAATCCCTCAGCATCAAATCGCCCGACGTCGCCTGTGCGGATGAAGCGACGCCCCGTGGCGTCGTACCACTCGGCTTCGCTGGTTTTTTCAGGTTGGCCGTAGTAGCCGGTCATCATGGCGGGCGAGTGGCCCACCACCTCGCCCGTGCTGCCTGCGGGCAGTTCGAGGCCTTCTTCGTCGATCAAGCGGATGTCATGGCCTTCGGCCGGTTGCCCAACGGTGTGCAGTTTGTCGGGGTGTTGATGGGCGTTCAGAATGCAAGTGCCGCCGCCCTCGGTCATGCCGTAAAACTCGACCAAACCGCCCGGCCAGCGTTGGACCACATCGGCTTTGAGCGATGCGGCAAACGGCGCGCTGGTGCAAAACTTGACTTGAAACGAAGACAGGTCATGGCGATCAAAGTCCGTGCAGTCCATGATGCGCTGGTATTGCACCGGCACCAGCATCGTGTGCGTGATGCGGTGCTGCTCGGCCAGGGCCAGGTACTCTGCGGCGTTGAATTTGGGCATGATCATCACGCAACCACCCAGCGCCAGGGTGGGGAAAAACACCACCAAAGTGGTGTTGGAGTACAGCGGCGTGGACACGAGAGAACGTGTTGCGGCGCTGTAGCCGTAAGTCAGGCCTCGTCGCATGTGGGTCCAGCGCATACCGTGGGATTGCACAATCCCTTTGGGGGTGCCGGTCGTGCCTGAGGAGTAAATGATGTTGAATGCCGCCTCAGGCGTAACGCGCACCGCTGTGGGCGTCATGCCGGCAGGGGTCAGCCAGCTTTCCAACGGACGGCCAGCGGCGCTGCCGTCCAGGGCGATGCGCGGCAGGGCCTCCATTTCTGGCTCCACCAAGGCGCGGGCAGCTTCATCCACAAACAGCAGGCTGGCTTGGGCATCGCGCAGCATGCCGGTCAGGATCTGGGGCGTGACCGACGGGGCCAAAGGCGCAACCACAACGCCGGCCCGCAGAGCGCCCAAAAACACGCAGGCATAGTCGACGCTGGACAGCGCACAAATCGCCACGCATTGCCCCGCTTTCACACCGTCACGTTGCAATGCGGCGGCCACCCTGTCCATGCGCTCGTTCAGGGCGGCGTAGCTGAGAACGGTGCGCGGGTCGCGTATCGCCAGGGCTTCGGGTTGGGTGCGGGCGTGGCCAAAAATCAGATCAGAAAGGGTCTGGAAAGCAGATTCTGGCGTGAAGAGGTGCGGCAATGTGGTCATGCCCGTTAGCGTAATTCAAGTGCGCCTTTGGCTCTGAGCCCAGGGTGACCTTGGAGACGGTGGTCAGGCCGTGGCGCGCTGGCCCCAAACAAAGTGCAGCGGGAAAAGCAACAGCCCCAGGCCCCCCATGACCCAGTGACTCCAGAGCACGGTGTTGCGCCAGTCTTCGCTGCCGTAGTAGAGCAATAGGCCAGTGAGCATCAAGGCACTGAGCAAGGCGCTCAGCGTGATTCCCGTGGTGCGGTTGCGCCTAGCGTTCCAGGCGACACGGATGTGTGCAGGCATCACCGCGCCAAAGGCCATGAGCGCCAATGCAGCGCTGATGCCGTGTGCCACCAAGAGGCTGTGCGAGCCCACGCCCGGTAGTTCCAGGTGCACCTCATGCGCCATGAAAAACAGCAGGCCCGAAAGGGCGCAGAAACCAAAGATCGCGTGCGTGGCGATGCGTTGCCAGCGCGGCAAACGGCCAACGCGAGCGGTGCGGCGTGCGTGTTTGTGGGGGTGTGCGGGACTCATGCGGCGGCGGTGATGAAGGGCTGAGCGCCGTAATGCGCAAAGCAAGGCAGCGCGGTATTGCGCGTGAGGGCGAGCACCTTGGTCAGCGCGTCGGCCACCGCGCACAGCGGCGCAATGACCGAAAAGCTGTCTGGGCACAGCAGGGCGTGCCGATTGTGAGGATTCAACAGCGCCGAGATGGCTTGACCAGCATGCGTTTGCTGCGAGTAGTAGATGGCCGAAGTGGCGCAGGCACCGTCTTGCAGCAGGCCCGCAAAGACCGGCTCTGCGCCCCGAGGTTGTCGCACATAGATGGGCTCAGGCGTGGGGCCGATGACCCGCAAATCGCCACCTGCATTCACGCTGGCGCAGGTGATACCGCAGGATTGCAGCGCATCAATGGCGCGGTCCACCGCAAAGCCTTTGGCGATGCCGCCCAAATCGATGTCACAAGGCCCTGCGCTGCTGACCTGGCCATCTTTCACGCTCAGTTGCGTGATGGACGAAGGTGCAGGGTTGCCGAGGCAGTCGGGGTTGAATGGCAGCAAGCCCCAGGCCGCGAGCTGAGGCGCGACGCCGGGGTCAAACAAGCCCTCAGACTGCGAATGCAGGGCTTGCGCCAAAAGGATCACGTCTTGCGTCCAAGGATGCACAGAGACCGGTTCGAGGTGCGCCAAGCGCCGGATGTGGCCGAGGTCCGAGTCGGGGTTGAAAGCCGACATCTGGGTGTGCACCAGCGCGATAGCGGCAAAGGCCGCATCGATGGCTTGGTGGCACAACTCGGGCGGCGCGTCCCGAACGCTGATGCGCACATAAGTGCCCAGCAAGGGTCGCATGGCGTTCATTTCATACCTCTTATTGCGTTTTTCATTTTGCGTTTTTGAGGGCCAGCTCGTACATCACCATCAAGCGCTTGACGCCGTCGGTCAGGTGCTTGCACGACAGCGTGGCACCCGAGAGGTTTTGGATGTCTTGCTTGAGCTTGAGTGGGGCTACGCTGGTTTTGCCCACGAATTGCTGGCGCCATGCGGCGTCGGCCACCTCGTACCCGTAGGACTCGACGTACGCCATGATCTCAATGCCTTTGATGCTGCCGTTGGGCAGGATGGCCAGGGCGTACTTGACCATCTCGTGCTTACCCAGCACCTCGTCAATGATGAACCAACCCCCATCGGCGCTGCGCCAGACGCGTTCGCTTTTAAAGGGCTCGCGCACCGAGGACAACTCACGCATTGTGTCGCGTTGTGACTCTGTCAAAAATACCGGGTTGGGCGTGAGCTGTTGGCCCGGAAAGAGGCGTTGCTGCGCCTCCTCGGTGCCGACGTTGATTCGGGCGTGGGCCAAGGTGGGGGCCACCAAGGCGGCTAGGGGCAGCATCAAGATGGCGCTTGCGGGGGTCCAGTTCATGGGGATCTCCTTAAAGCGGGCGACCGAACTTGAACATCACCTCGTTGCGTGAGTGGCTGTCCCACACGCGGCCGTTAGAGCACTCGGCTTCGCCCGGTGCCCAGCAATGGCTTTGGCCTTTGAGTTGATAACGCCAGGCGGCGGTGACCCACCAGTCTTTGGTGGCGTAGTGCATGTTCGGGCCAATAAAGTGAGCGCGCTGGGTCTGTTGGTTGAACGAATAGCCCTCAAAGTCGTTGTGAAAACGGTATTCCATGCCAGCGGTCCAGTTGTTGGCCACGCGGTAGGACATGCCCAGCAGCAGATCGGCCATGCTTTCTTTGCCGATGTCTGGCGTGTTGAATTTGACCCTCTCGACCGACAACTGCAGGTTGGCGGCGACCACCAAGCGGTCGTCCAGAAAGTTCGATTGCAGCAGCAGGCGCGACTCCAACTCGTCTTTCACGGCGCCGGTGGTTGCCTCCAGGTAAAAGCCGACGCCGACAGGGTCGATGACGGGGTTGGTGAAACGCCAAATCCCTTCCAGCGAAACGCCGTCCACCCGGGTGCGGCTGTAGGGGCTGGAGCCCGCGGAGCTGGGGACCAACCAGCCCGAGGTGCTGCCATCGCCGTAGTTTTGGTTGGCACTGACGCGGCTGGTGTTCAGGTAGCCGGCGATCTGAAAGTCTTCGCTGACACCGTATTCCACCTCGGTTCGGGCTTGCCAAAGGTCGTAATGGCCTTTGGCTTGGCCTTGGTTGATCTGCAAGCGCTGCTCAAACTCCAGGGTGCCTTTGGGCTGCAGGTCCAGCGTATAGACCCAACCAAAAGAGCCCTCGCCGGCGTAAGCCGGTAGCGCGAGCAAGGACAACAGGGACGCCAGCAGGGCGGCAAGACGGAGTGAACTGGACAACATGGCAGCATTCAAAAAGTGGAAGCCTCGATTCTAAATGCGAACGATTCTTATTTGCAATGGAGGGGCGTAACCCTGTTGCAAGTGTGGTGAATTAGAAGTGAGATCAAGGAAAGCGCTTGCCGGCCCCGTCTTTTGAGGATGGGACGGCAAGATCGAATACAGTATTCGTTTCCCGTCCTTTCAATCTATAAAAGAATGAGTGCAACCATGGCCGCTGACAAAACCAAAATTATTTACACCTTGACCGACGAAGCGCCCTTGTTGGCCACTGCTGCTTTTTTGCCCATCGTTCAGGCCTTTGCCTCTCCTGCGGGTATCGATGTGGTGCCGAAAGACATTTCGGTCGCCGCGCGCATTTTGGGTGAGTTTTCAGACATGTTGCCCGAAGCGCAGCGCCTGCCCAACAACCTGGCTGAATTGGGCAAGCTGACTTTGAAGTCCGAAGCCAACATCATCAAGTTGCCCAACATCAGCGCCTCTGTGGGCCAGTTGGGGGCGGCCATTAAAGAGTTGCAGGCCAAGGGGTATGCCTTGCCCGACTATCCTGAAGCGCCCAAAACAGAGGCCGAAAAAGAAATCCGTACCCGTTACAGCAAGTGCATTGGCTCTGCCGTGAACCCGGTACTGCGGGAAGGTAACTCGGACCGCCGCGCCCCTCGCGCCGTGAAAGAGTTTGCGCGCAAGAATCCACATAGCATGGCCGAGTGGAGCCAGGCTTCGCGCTCGCATGTCTCGCACATGCACAGCGGCGATTTTTACCATGGCGAAAAGTCCATCACGCTGGACCGCGCCCGTGACGTGAAGATGGAGCTGATCACCAAGAGTGGCAAGGCCATTGTGCTCAAGGCCAAGGTGGCATTGCTAGACAGAGAAGTCATTGACAGCATGTTCATGAGCAAGAAAGCGCTGGAAGCTTTCTATGAACAAGAAATCGAAGACGCACACAAAACCGGCGTTATGTTTTCGTTGCACGTGAAAGCCACCATGATGAAGGTCTCCCACCCCATCGTGTTCGGCCACTGCGTGAAAATCTTCTACAAAGACGCGTTTGCCAAGCATGCAAAATTGTTTGATGAACTGGGCGTGAACGTGAACAACGGCATGGCCGACTTGTACGGCAAAATCGCCACCTTGCCGCAGTCCAAGCAAGACGAAATCAACCGTGACCTGCATGCTTGTCATGAGCACCGGCCTGAGCTCGCGATGGTGGACTCGGCCAAGGGCATCACCAACTTCCATTCGCCCAACGACGTGATCGTCGACGCCTCGATGCCCGCCATGATCCGTAACGGCGGCAAGATGTGGGGTGCTGACGGGCGCCTGAAAGACGTCAAGGCGGTGATGCCTGAGTCGACCTTTGCCCGCATTTACCAGGAAATGATCAACTTCTGCAAATGGCATGGCAACTTCGATCCTAAGACGATGGGCACCGTGCCGAATGTGGGTTTGATGGCGCAGCAGGCCGAAGAATACGGCTCGCACGACAAGACCTTCGAGATCACCGAAGACGGCGTGGCGAACATCACCGATCTGAACACGGGTGAAGTGCTGTTGTCCGAAAACGTGGAAGCAGGCGACATCTGGCGGATGTGCCAGTGCAAGGATGCGGCTATTCGCGACTGGGTCAAATTGGCTGTGACCCGTGCCCGTAACTCCGGCATGCCCGTGGTGTTCTGGCTCGATCAGTACCGTCCTCACGAAGCACAGTTAATCACCAAGGTCAAGATGTACCTGCACGAGCACAATACGGCCGGTCTGGACATCCAGATCATGAGCCAGGTGCGTGCCATGCGTTATACCCTAGAGCGCGTGGTGCGCGGTCTGGACACCATCAGCGCCACAGGCAACATCCTGCGCGACTACCTGACCGATTTGTTCCCGATCATGGAGCTGGGGACTTCGGCCAAGATGCTGTCGGTCGTGCCTTTGATGGCCGGTGGCGGCATGTACGAAACCGGTGCCGGTGGCTCTGCGCCCAAGCACGTGCAGCAACTGGTGGAAGAGAACCACCTGCGCTGGGATTCCTTGGGTGAGTTCTTGGCCTTGGCCGTGAGCTTTGAAGACCTGGGCATCAAATACAGCAACGAGAAAGCCAAAATCTTGGCCAAAACCCTGGACGCGGCAACCGGCCAATTGTTGGACAACAACAAGAACCCTTCGCCCAAGACCGGTCAGTTGGACAATCGTGGCAGTCAGTTTTATTTGTCGATGTACTGGGCTCAGGATCTGGCCGCGCAAACCGAAAACAAAGAGCTGGCCGACAAGTTCGCACCCTTGGCCAAGGCCTTGACCGAGAATGAAAAGAAGATCTTAGGCGAACTCAACAGCGTGCAAGGCAAGCCGGTCGACATCGGTGGTTACTACCAGCCCGACATGAAAAAAGTCAACGCCATCATGCGCCCCAGCGCCACCTTCAACGCGATTGTGGACGCGCTCAAGGCCTGACCCTCGCACCGCGAACGAAAAACCGCCCCGACCTGGCATGGCGCCGTCGGGGCGGTTTTTTTATGCGCCGTCCCGTTCGCTGTCGACTGGGCGCCTCCTGAATGGCGTAATCTGAGGTAAAAGTGATGAACGCAATGCGTCAGAGAGACAAGACATGAATCCAACCCGTTTTGATTACATCGTGGTGGGCGGGGGCTCCGCCGGCTGCGTGTTGGCCGCCAGGCTCTCGCAAGATCCCAACATTACGGTGGCCTTGCTCGAAGCCGGTCCCGTCGACGCCAGCCCGGTGATTCATTGCCCGGCGGGAATCGCGCTCATGTCTCGCATGCCAGCGATCTCGCAGGGCCTGCGCACGGTGCCGCAACCGGGCTTGAATGGTCGCCAAGGCTATCAACCCCGCGGCCGCACGTTGGGCGGCTCCAGCTCCACCAATGCCATGGTCTACATCCGGGGTCAGCATGCCGATTACGACCACTGGGAGGCCATGGGCAACCCCGGCTGGGGTTGGCGTGATGTGCTGCCCTACTTTCTCAAAGCCGAACACAACGAGCGATTGCAGGATGCCTGGCATGGGCAAGGCGGCCCGTTGAATGTGGCCGACTTGCAAAGTCCGAATCTGTTCACCCAACGCTTTGTCCAAGCGGGAGTTCAAGCTGGTTTGCCGTTCAATCCTGACTTCAATGGCGCTCAACAAGAAGGCGTAGGCATTTACCAGGTCACTCATCGCAACGGCGAGCGCTTCAGCGCCGCCAAAGCCTATCTCAGCCCCAACTTGCAGCGCCCTAATTTGCAAGTGATCACCGATGTCACCGCCGAAAAAATTGGCTTGGAAAACGGCGCCGCCCGCCAGGTTCAGGTAATACAAGGCGGCGTCAGGCGCACCTTGCATGCGCAGCGAGAAATCATCGTCAGCGGTGGGGCCTTCCAATCGCCTGCGTTGTTGATGCGCTCAGGCATTGGCCCGGGGGCACATTTACAGGCCATGGGCATCGTGACCCAATGCGACCTGCCGGGTGTGGGCGAAAACCTGCATGACCACCCTGACGCTGTGCTGTGTGCAGATGCGCCAGGACATGCCGAATTGTTCGGCATGTCGGCGACAGGCGCGTGGAATGTGTTGCAAGGCATTTGGGATTGGCGCCAGCACCGCAAAGGCGTGCTGACCACTAACTTTGCCGAAGGGGGCGGTTTTTTCAAAACCGATGCGGCCCTTGCCGATCCCAATATTCAACTGCATTTTGTAGTGGGCAAGTTGGTCGACCATGGACGCAAATTGCAGCTGGGCCACGGCTGCTCATTGCATGTGTGTTTGATGCAACCGCAAAGCCGCGGCAATGTGCGACTGGCCAGCGTGGACGCCATGGCTGCGCCTTTGATTGATCCGCAATTTTTGTCGCACCCGGATGACATGGCGCAGTTGATGCAAGGCGTCCGCCAAGGCCAGCGCATTTTGGCGCAGCCTGCCTTGCGTGCGTTCAGCCAAGAGTGGGTGGCTTCGGCCCATGCCACCACCGATGCGCAACTGGAGCAGTGGATTCGGCAAAACGCCGACACCATTTACCACCCGGTCGGCACCTGCCGCATGGGGCAGGACGCCATGGCGGTGGTGGACCCGCAACTCAAGGTGCGCGGCGTACCAGGCCTGCGCGTGGTCGACGCTTCGGTGATGCCGAGCGTGGTCAGCGGCAACACCAACGCACCCACCATCATGCTGGCCGAGAAGGCGGCCGATCTGATTTTGCAGACGGCATGAAAAAAGCGCCCGAGGGCGCCGAGTCAAAGAAGCGGGTGAACCCGGCCCGCAGGGACGTTCTCTGCGTTCAGGCCCAAGCCTGCATCACTTCTTTTTGGCCACAACCCGGATCATCTCCAGGCACTGACGGGCATAGCCCCATTCGTTGTCGTACCAGGCGATGATTTTGACGAAGCTCTTGTCCAGGGCGATGCCGGCGGTGGCATCGAACACGCTGGCGCAGGGCTCACCGCGGAAGTCGGTGGAGACCACTTTCTCATCGGTGTAGCCGAGCACGCCTTTGAGCGCGCCTTCGCTCTGCGCTTTCATTTCCGCGCAAATCTCGGCGTAGCTGGCTTCGCTGTTCAGTTCCACGGTAAGGTCAATCACCGACACGTCCGACGTGGGCACGCGAAAGGCCATGCCGGTGATCTTGCCCTTGATTTCGGGGATCACCACGCCAACCGCCTTGGCTGCGCCGGTGCTGCTGGGGATGATATTTTCCAAAATACCGCGGCCACCGCGCCAGTCTTTGCGGGACGACCCGTCTACGGTCATTTGACTGGCCGTGGCCGCGTGCACCGTGGTCATCAGGCCGCGCTTGATGCCCCATTTGTCGTTCAGCACCTTGACCACGGGGGCCAGACAGTTGGTGGTGCACGATGCGTTGGAGACGATGGCCTCACCCGCGTATTTTTTGTGGTTCACGCCATACACAAACATCGGGATGCTGTCTTTGGAGGGTGCTGAGATCACGACTTTTTTCGCGCCTGCCACGATGTGCATCTGGCTGGTCGCTTCGGTCAGGTAGTGGCCGGTGCACTCGAGCACGATGTCCACGCCCATGGCGCGCCACTGCAGATTGTGCGCATCGCGCTCGTGAGAGAGTTTGATTTTTTTGCCATTGACGATCAGGCTGTCTTCGGTGTGCTCCACCGAGCCATCAAAGCGGCCGTGCACGCTGTCGAACTTGAGCATATAGGCCAAATAGTCGGCTGGCTTGGGGTCGTTAATACCGACGATTTGGACGTCATGAAACCCGTGCTTGAGTGCCGCGCGAAGTGCCAGACGGCCAATACGGCCAAAGCCGTTGATGCCAACCTTGATGGTCATGAGGGGTGCCTATATCAAAAGTTACTAAACCGTTACGTAACCGGATTTGAAACCAAAACCCTTGCAGGATCCTGATTCCGGGGAGGCTTTCAAAGGCCTTCCCGGATCCGGTTAAGAGCCTCAGGCCTTGCGCAAGAGCGCAGCGTGGACCGTGTCGGCCACGTTTTGAGGCGTGAAACCAAAGTGTTCGAACAGAACCGGTGCGGGAGCCGACTCGCCATAGGTGTCGATGCCGACCACGGCGGAGCAGCCGTATTTCCACCAGCCGTCACTCGAGCCCATTTCGACCGCCACGCGGGGGATGCCTGCGGGCAGCACACTTTGTTTGTAGTCGCTGTCCTGGCGGTCAAACACATTGGTGCTGGGCATGGAGACCACGCGCACGCCGATCTTGCGCTGCGCCAGCAGCTTTTGCGCGGCCAGGGCCAATTGCACTTCGGAGCCGGTGGCGATGATCACGCCGTGGGTCTTTTTGATGCCCACGTGCTCAGGCTCGGACAGCACATAGGCGCCGCGACTGATATCGCCCAGATCGCTCTTGGGCGAGTAAGCCAGGTTCTGGCGCGACAGCAGCAGAGCCGAGGGGCGGTGCGCGTTTTGCAGGGCTACTGCCCAGGCCACGGTGGTTTCGGCCGTGTCGGCGGGGCGCCACACGTCAAGTCCTGGGATGAGGCGCAGACTGGCGGCATGCTCAATCGACTGGTGTGTCGGGCCGTCTTCGCCCAAACCGATGGAGTCGTGGGTGAACACATGGATGATGCGCTTTTTCATCAGCGCGGCCATACGAATGGCGTTGCGTGAGTAGTCGGAGAAAGTCAGGAAGGTGCCGCCGTAGGGGATGTAACCGCCATGTAACGCCACGCCGTTCATGATCGCGGCCATGCCGAATTCGCGTACGCCGAAGTTGATGTGGCGGCCGATTTTGCCTTCTTCAGTCTTCACCACGTCACCAGCCAAGTCCACGCGGAAGGCGGGGGTGCTCTTGGTGTTGGTCAGATTGGAGCCTGTCAAGTCGGCCGAGCCGCCCAGCATTTCGGGAAGGGCGGCGGTAAAGGCTTCCAATGCCAACTGGCTGGCCTTGCGGCTGGCCACGGTCTCTCCCTTGGTGTGTGCGGCCACCACAGCGTCAAACGCCACCTGGTGGAAGTTTTTAGGCAGCTCGCCCTTCATGCGGCGCACAAACTCTTTTGCTTGCACAGGGAAGGCCGCTTTGTAAGACGCAAAGACTTTGTTCCACTCGGCTTCGCGGGCTTTGCCTGCAGCTTTGGCGTCCCAGTCGGCGTAGACCTCTTTCGGGATCTTGAAGGGCGGGAAGTTCCAGCCCAGTGCTTCGCGAGTCAGTTTGATTTCTTCGGCGCCCAAGGGTTCGCCATGGGCTTTGGAGGTGCCTGCGCGGTTGGGTGAGCCTTTGCCGATGGCGGTTTTGCATACGATCAGCGTCGGTTTGTCGGCGCTGCGCTTGGCTGTGGCAATGGCGGCGGACACGGCTGCGGCGTTGTTGCCGTCCACCGCGTCGATCACGCTCCAGCCGTAAGCGGCAAAGCGCTGCGGCGTATTGTCGATGAACCAAGGTGTCACTTGCCCGTCGATTGAAATGCCGTTGTCGTCGTACAGGGCAATCAGCTTGTTCAGCTTCCAAGCGCCTGCCAGCGCGCAAGCCTCGTGGCTGATACCCTCCATCAGGCAGCCGTCACCCATGAAGGCATAGGTGTGGTGGTCGACGATGGTGTGGCCCGCTTGGTTGAACTCAGCTGCCAGCAGTTTTTCAGCCAATGCCATGCCCACGGCGTTGGTGATGCCCTGGCCCAAGGGGCCGGTGGTGGTTTCTACGCCAGGGGTCACGCCCACTTCGGGGTGGCCGGCGGTTTTGCTGTGCAAGGTGCGGAATTTTTTCAGCTCGTCGATCGGCAGTTTGTAGCCGGTCAGGTGCAGCACCGAATAAATCAACATCGAGCCGTGGCCGTTGGACAGCACAAAGCGGTCACGGTTGGCCCAATGAGGGTTGCCGGGGTTGTGTTGAAGGTGCTCTCCCCACAAAGCCACCGCCATGTCGGCCATGCCCATGGGTGCGCCGGGGTGACCCGAGTTGGCTTGTTGAACCGCGTCCATTGCGAGGGCGCGGATGGCGTTGGCCATTTGCTTTGTGTTTGCCATGTGGGCAGCTCCGGGGGTGTATTCTGGTAAACCCGAGATTTTACCGGGTTGCCGCGAAGCGCTTTCGAGCGTGGGTGACAAGCGTGGCAACATAGAGGCATGTCCTTGAATCCCGTCGTGAGCAACCCAGAGACCCAAGCGAAGGCTAACGCCATGATTTTGGCGGCCGGACGCGGTGAGCGCATGCGCCCTCTCACCGATCACACCCCCAAGCCTTTGCTCACCGTGCGTGGCAAACCGCTGATGCAGTGGCCCATGGAAGGCTTGGTACGCGCAGGCTTTGGGCACATTCTGATCAACACCGCCTGGCTGGGCGAACGCATCCATGCGCATTACGGCAGCGCCGCGCCTCTGGCCGGCGCTGGCATGGCCAGTTTGAGTTACTCCAACGAAGAGCAAGACTTTGGCTATGCGCTGGAAACCGCCGGCGGCATTTCGCGCGCCTTGCCGCATTTGGCTGAGGTTTTTTGGGTGGTGGCGGGCGACGTGTTTGTGCCCGAATTTAAATTCGAAGCCCTGGCGGTCCAGCAGTTCACCGCCAGCGACAAGTTGGCGCATCTCTGGCTGGTGCCCAATCCGCTGCACAACCCGCTGGGCGACTTTGGCCTGTCAGGCCAAGGCCTGGCGCTGAACCTGCCCAAAGAGCATGCAGCACAACCCCTCTACACCTTCAGCACCATTGCGCTGTACCGCCGCGCTTTTTTTGACATGCCCCACTGCGACATCGTGCCGGGCAACCCGCAAGGCACGGCCGCGCCCTTGGCACCCTTGCTGCGCGCAGCCATGGACCAAGGTCTGGTGAGCGCCACCTTGTACACCGGCCCCTGGACCGATGTGGGCACGCCCGAGCGGCTGGCGCAATTGAACGCGGCTTGACACGCGCGACATTTTTGGCCCCCCCTACATTCCCTTTCAATTCCCTTTTCTTTGCTGAACCCCACACCATGACCTTCACAAATTTGTACGCACAACGCCGCGCCCGCCTGGCTGCCCAGCTGGGCGCTGGTGGCATCGCCATCATCCCCACGGCGCTGGAGCGACAGCGCAATCGCGACAGCGATTTTTTGTTTCGCCATGACAGCTACTTTTATTACCTCACCGGTTTCACCGAGCCCAACGCTTGCTTGGTGATTACCGCCGAGGGTGAAGCGACGCTGTTTTGCCAGCCCAAAGACGCGGAGCGCGAAGTCTGGGACGGTCTGCGTTTGGGCCCTGCCGCCGCACCCGCGGCTCTGGGCGTGCATGCGTCTTATGCGTCGACCGAGTTGGCCAGCCAAATGCCCAAAATGCTGGAGAACCGCAGCACGGTGTGGTACCCGTTTGCCACGCACAAGGGCCTGGAGTCGCAGGTCGATGGCTGGCTCAACAGCGTGCGCGCCAGGGTGCGGTTTGGCGCGCTGTGTCCAGAGCAGCAACGCGACGTGTGCGGCATTTTGGACGAAATGCGTTTGATCAAAGACGCCCATGAGTTGGCCACCATGCGCCGGGCCTCGCAGATCAGCGCGGGCGGGCATGTGCGTGCCATGCAGCGCAGCGCTGCGATGCTGCGCGCCGGCCAGGAGGTGCGTGAGTACCACCTGGATGCGGAGTTGCTGCATGAATTTCGCCAGCACGGTTCGCAGTACCCTGCCTACGGCTCCATCGTGGCCGCTGGCGCCAATGCATGCGTACTGCATTACCGCGCCGAAGCCGGACTGATCCGCAACGGCGATTTGGTGTTGATTGACGCGGGCTGCGAGCTGGACGGCTATGCCTCTGACATCACCCGCACCTTCCCTGCCAACGGCCAATTCACCGGCCCGCAGCGCGTGCTGTACGACCTGGTGCTGGCCTCGCAAGACGCCGCCATAGCCGCCACCCGCGCCGGCGCTCGTTTTGTCGAGCCACACGAAGCCACTGTCAAAGTGCTGGCGCAAGGCCTGCTCGATGTAGGCCTGCTCGACAAAAACAAGGTGGGCAATGCGCAAGACGTGATCGCCAACCGCAGCTACTTTCCGTTCTACATGCACCGCACTGGCCACTGGCTGGGCATGGACGTGCATGATTGCGGCAGCTATGTGGAACCCTCCGAGGTGGGGACGGTGAGCGAGCGCAAAGACCCCTTGAGTGGTGAAATCATCAAAGATCGCCCCAGCCGCGTGCTGCAGCCCGGCATGGTGCTGACCATTGAGCCAGGTTTGTACGTGCGCCCCGCACCAGGCGTGCCCGAAGAATTTTTCAACATCGGCATCCGCATCGAAGACGACGCGGTGATCACCGCTACGGGTTGTGAATTGATCACCCGCGATGTGCCGGTCAAGGCGGACGAGATCGAAGCCTTGATGCGGGCTTGAGCCGGTGACGGCCATGCAATTGCTGCACATCAACTTGGGCAAGGTTCGCCCCTTGCGCGTGGGCGAGCGCAAGCTGATGTCGGCGATCGGTAAAACGCCCGTGCCCGGCCCGGTGAGCGTGGGGCCTTTGGGCTTGGCGGGCGATGAACAGGCCGATTTGTCGGTGCACGGCGGGTTGGACAAAGCGGTGTACGCCTTCCCCCTCGAACATTTGGCGTATTGGCAACAACAACGCATGGCCCATGGCGTGAGCCTGTTTGAAGAAACCCTGTTGCCCGGGTTTGTGGGCGAGAACCTGAGCCTGACCGGCTTGCGCGAAGATGCGGTGTATATCGGTGACCGATTGCACTTTGCCGATTGCGTGCTGCGCGTGACCCAGCCGCGTGAGCCTTGCGGCAAATTTAACGCGGTGATGGGTTACGCACAAGCTGCGCGCGACATGGTGCAAAGCGGGCGCTGTGGTTTTTACCTGGCGGTCGAATCCCCGGGCGTGCTGCACCCTGGCGAGCCGTTTGAGCTGGTCGCCGGCTCACGCCAGGTGTCGATCGCGCAGGCGCTGGCCTTCAAGCGTCACAAGCACTTGCGCTGAAAAGCCGATGCACGCAGATCTGTGCGTATAAGTTAAAAGTGCCCTGCGCTTGTAAGCGTATTTACCCATGCGAAGGCATGAATCCGCGGGTCTACAATCAAAACCATGCAACTGCAGCCGGTCTGATCCGGGCTTGATGCTGCACAACAGGAGACCTGCATGACGACCAACAAGGTCCAAGCCGAAGAAAAACGCGCCCAACTGCGCCAAGCCGCCCTCGAATACCACGAGTTTCCCACCCCCGGCAAGATCTCTATTGCGCCCACCAAGCAGCTGATCAACCAGCACGACTTGGCGCTGGCTTACTCCCCCGGCGTGGCCTCCCCGTGTGAAGAAATTGTCAAAGACCCGGCCAACGCATTCAAGTACACCAGCCGGGGTAATTTGGTCGGTGTGGTGACCAATGGCACGGCCGTGCTGGGCTTGGGCGACATTGGCCCCCTGGCGAGCAAGCCGGTGATGGAGGGCAAGGGCGTTCTGTTCAAGAAGTTCTCCGGCATCGATGTGTTTGATATCGAAATCAACGAAAAAGACCCCGACAAACTGGTCGAGATCATTGCCTCGCTGGAGCCGACTTTTGGCGGCATTAACTTGGAAGACATCAAAGCGCCTGATTGCTTTTATGTCGAGCGCAAGCTGCGCGAACGCATGAAGATTCCGGTCTTTCACGACGACCAGCATGGCACGGCCATCGTGGTGGGCGCTGCGATCTTGAACGGCTTGAAGGTGGTCGACAAAGACCCTAAAAAAATCAAGCTGGTGACCTCGGGCGCGGGCGCCGCCGCTTTGGCTTGCCTGGGCTTGCTGGTCAAGCTGGGCATTCCGCGTGAAAACATCTGGGTCACCGACTTGGCTGGCGTGGTCTATGAAGGCCGCACCGAGTTGATGGACGAAGACAAGATTCAGTTTGTGCAAAAGACCGATCAGCGCACGCTGGCCGAAGTCATTGCCGGTGCCGACGTGTTCCTGGGCTTGTCTGCCGGCGGCGTGCTTAAGAAAGACATGGTCAAGAGCATGGCGGCCAAGCCGCTGATCTTTGCCTTGGCCAACCCGAATCCGGAAATCGACCCGGCCGATGTCAAAGCCGTGCGCGACGACGCCATCATGGCCACGGGGCGCACCGACTACCCGAACCAAGTCAACAACGTCCTGTGCTTTCCGTACATTTTTCGCGGCGCGTTGGACTGCGGTGCTACCACCATCACCCAGGAGATGGAAATCGCCGCGGTGTTTGCGATTGCCGAGTTGGCGCAAGCCGAGCAAAGCGAGGTCGTGGCTGCCGCCTATGCCGGTGAGCCCTTGGTGTTTGGCCCCGAGTATTTGATTCCCAAGCCGTTTGATCCGCGCTTGATGATGAAGATCGCCCCTGCCGTGGCCCAAGCCGCCGCAGACAGCGGCGTGGCCTCGCGCCCGATTGCCGACATGGAGGCTTACCGCGAACGACTGCAAAGCTTTGTCTACGCCTCCGGCAGCATCATGAAGCCGATCTTCACTGCTGCCAAGTTGGCGTCGAAAAAGCGCGTGGCTTTTTCCGAAGGTGAAGAAGAACGCGTCTTGCGTGCGGCGCAGATTGTGGTGGACGAGGGCATCTCCCGTCCGACCCTGATCGGTCGCCCGACCGTGATTGCCGAACGCATTGAAAAGTTCGGTTTGCGCCTGAAAGAAGAGCTGGACTATGACGTGGTCAACGTCGAAATGGACCACCGTTACCGCGATTTTTGGCAGACCTACCACCGCCTGACCGAGCGCAAAGGCGTGACCATGCAGATCGCCAAGATCGAAATGCGTCGCCGTTTGTCGCTGATTGGCGCCATGTTGCTGCACAAAGGCGACGTGGACGGCATGATTTGCGGCACTTGGGGCACCAACCCGATGCACCTGAGCTATGTGGATCAGGTGATTGGCAAGCGCCCTGGCGTGCACACTTTTGCGTGCATGAACGGCTTGATGTTACCGGGACGTCAAATCTTCATAGTTGACACCCATGTCAACTATGACCCGAGCGCCGAGCAGTTGGCGGAGATCACGGTGATGGCGGCTCAAGAGATGCGCCGCTTTGGTCTGCACCCGAAAGCGGCCTTGTTGTCGCATTCGAATTACGGCTCATCCAACGAGCCCAGCGCCATCAAAATGCGCCAAGTGCTGGCGCTGCTGCGCGAGCGTGCGCCATGGCTCGAAGTTGACGGCGAAATGCACGGCGACGTGGCCCTGGATGGGGTGGCCCGCCTGGCCGCCATGCCCAACAGCAGCCTGATCGGCGATGCCAATCTGTTGGTGATGCCCAATATCGATGCCGCCAATATTGCCTACAACCTGCTCAAAACGGCAGCGGGCGGCAATATTGCCATTGGCCCCGTGCTGTTGGGCGCTGCCAAACCAGTGCATATCCTCACGCCGAGCGCCACCGTGCGCCGTATTGTGAACATGACGGCACTGACTGTGGCCGATGCCAATGCCTCTCGCCATGACTCAAAAAGACAGTAAGTACTAACTTTACTTGCCCTTTACCCTGCAGGGGCTGCCTATTTATTGGGCAGCCCCTTGCTTTTTCCGCTGCATTGCGGCAAACTCACGCCTTCGGTTTTTCGGGTTTACCCGGAGATCTCTCAAAGGTTAATTTTGATGTTGTTGAACAGCGCGCTGCGGAAGTCTCGGTTATTGGGTATTTCTGCAGTTTTGTGGATTCTCCTGGTGAGCCCTTTAGGGCTGCAAGCCAAGTCAGTCCCAGAAGCGCAAGTCGGTATTGTTGCTTTGCAGCAAATGCCCCCTGAAGGCCAAGAAACTTACCAGCGCATCCTGCGGGGCGGTCCCTTTTCTTATGAAAAGGACGGTGTGGTTTTTGGCAATCGGGAGCGCATATTGCCTAAGCAAGCTCGTGGGTATTACCACGAGTACACCGTGAAAACGCCAGGAGAGAGAACGCGTGGTGCGCGTCGCATCGTGTGTGGGGGTTTGGAGGTGAAACAGCCTCAGAACTGCTACTACAGCGACGATCACTACTCGACCTTTCGCGAGATTGTCGACAAAAAATGAGTGTTTAGGCGTGACCCTTGAGGTGACGCAAAAGCAAATTAAGAAAGAGTCCCCAGGCTTGTACAGTTGGAGGACGAAATGAATGACAGCCACAAGCTGAAGTTTTTTTGACTATAGAAAGAGCCGCGGAGATGGATACGCCACTTCGTCAAGACCAAGAAACACCTCTCAAAGGTGTACGGACGAACATCGTCCAGTCGATTCGCGCATTCCGCGTGAGCGACTTGCAAGAAGCAGCCCAAGGTCTGGGGCATCACTTCTTGTTCGCCAATTTGTCCAGCGCACAAAGCAAACAAGATGTGCTCGATCTGATCGCGGGTCAGTTCACGCTGCCTTCGCATTTCGGCAAAAACTTCGATGCTTTGTACGACTGCATGACCGATCCACTGCACAAGTCAGGCCCTCAGCCCGGCTTTATTGTTGTGCTCGAGCAGATTCCTGCCCATGCCAAATTTGACAAAGAAGCCCGCGAGCAATTGCTCGACATCTTCCGCGACACGGCCGATTACTGGGGAGACCGGAAGATACCCTTCCGATGTTTCTATTCTTTTCTGTAGCCCGTTCTGCACAAGCTAGCCAAGCAGAACGGGCGAATGAGGCTCTGAATGAAGAGACCCTCACGGCAGGAGAGTTGGAGTTGGGTGAAAAAATGCCGACCGACAAATTGGTCGACGTCTCACCTTTGGCGCTGCGCATGAGCAGCCCTTTCAACGCAGGATACTGGTTGGCTGCGGCCTGATCAGCGTCTTGTTGACCTTCACAAAAAACCCGCTCCAAGTGAGCGGGTTTTTTGATGGCTCAAAGGAATGCGAGCGTGTCTTCAAGCCACTTGGGCCAGCGCGACAAATTCTTCTACCGGCACTTCTTCGGCGCGCCGTTGCACATTGAACTCGCCGGCGAAATTGCGCTTGGTCAACCAGGCGCCCAGGGTGTGGCGCATGAGTTTTCGCCGCTGACTGAAGGCCACCTGCACCAACTCTTCAAGCAACTTGGTGTTGATGGGCGTGGGTTCAGCGCGCGGCACCATGCGCACCACGGCGCTGTCTACGCGCGGCGGCGGATCGAAACTCTCGGGCGGCACAAACAGCACGTTCTGCATGGCGTAGCGCCACTGCAGCATCACCGACAAGCGGCCATAAGCGGCCGTTGACGGCTTGGCCACCATCCGATCAATCACTTCTTTTTGCAGCATGAAGTGCTGGTCTTCAATCACATCCACGTGGTTCAGCAAGTGAAACAGGATCGGCGTGGAGATGTTGTAGGGCAGGTTGCCCACGACCCGCAGTTTATGCGGGCCTGCTGAGCCAGGTCGGGTCGAAGGCAAGGCGTTGACGCGCGCCGCCAATTCGGTGAAGTCCACGCGAAGCACATCGGACTCGACCACGGTGAGCTGCGGGTGGGTGCGCAAGCGCGCCGCCAAATCCCGGTCCAACTCCACCACGGTCAAATGGCCCAGGCGTTCCACCAGCGGTTGGGTCAGGGCGGCGAGACCCGGGCCGATCTCGACCATCGGGTCACCAGGTTGAGGGTTGATCTCGTCGACGATGGCGTCGATGATGAGGCGGTCAGAGAGGAAGTGTTGGCCGAATCGCTTGCGCGGGATGTGTTTCATTGGGGTGCGTCACGCAATTCTACAAAGGCCCTGCCGCGCAGGTCTTCTTGCCAAGTGGCAAAGGCTTCGTCGAGTTTCTTCTCGCGCAACAGGTTGCGGGCCATCTCACGTTGTTCGCGCATGCTGAGCGGCACATCGCGCCGATCGGTCACCTCGATCAGGTGCACGCCAAAGCGCGACACCAAGGGGTCCGACATTTGCCCGGGTCGCAGGCGGTTCATCACCTGTTCAAACTCGGGCACAAACTGGCCAGGGCCCGTCCAACCCAGATCGCCGCCGCTGGTGGCGCTGCCGTCTTGCGAGAACTCACGCGCTAGCGAGGCAAAAGTGACCTGCCCTGCCGCAATGCGTTGTTTGAACTGCGCTAGCTGGTTCACGGCCGCAGCTTCCGTCAGCTGGGGGCTGGTGCGTAGCAAAATATGCCGCGCCCGGGTTTGTACGACCATCATCGGCGGGGCTTCGCCCTGGCGTTTTTCTAAAACCTTCAAAACATGAAAACCGGCGCCGGAGCGAATCGGCCCAGCGATCTCGCCGACTTTCAAAGTCAGCGTATTGTCCACAAACAAGGTGGGGTAGCGGTCTGAAGGGCGTAAGCCCATGGAGCCGCCATTGGGCACTTTATCGCCCAAATACTCTTTAACCAAAGCGGCAAAATCTTCTCCCGCACGGGCACGACGTGCGGCCGTCTCGGCGCGGGCCTGCAAGGCCACCACTTGGGCTTCGGTGCTATCTTCTGGCACGGGCACCACAATCATGGCCAAGTTCAGGTCAATGCCCGCCGCCGATTGCGCGCCACGCTGCTCACGTAAAAATTGATCGATATCGGTGTCGCTGATGCGCACACGTCCTTCCACTTCGCGCTCACGCAGTCGGGTCAGCGTGATTTGCTTGCGCAATTGCTCGCGAAAGGCGCTCACCGTCAGCCCCTCTTTTTCAAGCTTGGCGCGCAGTTGCATCTTGTCCATCTGGTTTTGCCGTGCGACATTCATCTCGGCCAGGTCGACGGCATCTTCTTCGATGCGAATCCCCGATTCACGTGCCGACTGCAGCTGTATTTTTTCGTTGACCAGTTGCTCCAGCGCTTGGGCGGTCAATTCGGGTAGGGCGGGTTTGGCTGTGCCGGCAGGCCATTGTGCTTCCATGCGGGTGCGCTGCAGCTGGACTTCGTGGTTGGTGATCGGTTCCGAATTGACCACGGCGACGATGAAGTCGGCCGAGCGGGTCACCACCGGTTTTGTGCCGGCCGCGCTTTGGGCGCGGGCCAAGCCTGCGCCACCCAGTAAGCCACCGAGCATGCAAGTCATAGCGAGCGTCGTGAACAGGGGGCTGAAGCAGATCGATGAACGGTTCTCCTTGCGGGTCCGTGGGGCGTGAGCTGAGAATTTATTCATAGTGCTGGAACCGGCTGGGGGGCGCCACATCTTCGCGCAAATATTGGTAACGGGGGATATTGTCGCGCAGTGTTTTCAGGGGGCTGGAGCCGACCCCTGCAAAACCAACAAATTCCAATTGGAAATAGAGCCGGCTGGTGGCGGTGCTGACGGTGCTTTGCAGCCGCTCCAGTACCACACGGCCCAGCCAGCATCCGGCATCGAACTCAAAACCAAAAATCGAATCCACCAGCTTGTTGTCCTTCAAGCTGAAGTTCATGCGGCCCACGCTATACCAACGCCCTGGCCCCAGGCCTTGGCCAGGGGTGATGCGGCCCCCTTCGTCGTCTGCGGCGCCCCAGGTGAAATCACGCAGGGGCCACTGCCAGCCCACGTCCACTTGCTCGCTCTGGTCGCGCGTCATGCGGTAGGCGGTATTGAGCACCCTGTAAGGCGTGGGGCTGTAGCGCGCGCCCACGGTGGTGCGTGTGGTCTGGTGCGTTTGGGCATCGAGCTGCACCAGAGAGTCGAGCGACCAGCGGTCGTCCCAACGCACGCCGGCGCCGACCAAAAAGTCACTGAAGCCGTTGGCCAAGGGCTTGTTGTCCAAAGTAGTCCGCTGATCGGCAAAGCGAAAGCGCTGCGCAAAACCGACTTTGGCCAACTCCGCCCCGGTATTGGCGTCCAGGTAGCGACTGGTCACGCCCAGGGTCAGCATATTGCTGTCGGCAATCCGGTCTTGGCCCACATAAGGGTTCGGGCTGTAAATGGTCGACAAGTTGAAGTCGGTCGCGCCCGTGTCGTACAGGGGCAGCATGGACTGATCCGCGTAAGGCGTGCGCACATAGAAGGCGCGCGGCTCCAGGGTTTGCCGCAGCGCGCGGCCAAACAAATTGCTGTCGCGTTCAAACACCACGCCCGAGTCCAGGCTGAAGGTGGGCAAAACGCGGTTGACTGCCGAGTTGCCGTCGCTCAAGGGGTTGTCCAACTGGTAGCGTGTGGCGTGCACTTGCAGCTTGGGCGTCACAAAGCCCCAGTTGTTGAGCAAGGGCAGGCTGACCTG
>CANGDZ010000008.1 GCA_947452785.1 Comamonadaceae bacterium
AAGCACAGGCTGCAGAAATTCTTGGTATTACTCGTCCTCGGGTGTCCGATGTCGTCAATCAAAAAACACCAAAATTCACTGTCGACTCTTTGGTTGACATGGTTTTGCGCACTGGTAAGCACGTTCAGCTTTCGGTCCAATCTTAGAAGCCAAAGCCAAGCAAGGCGGTTTACAAATTCAGAGCGTTTTCACACAGCCTCGGCCTATCTCGGTCGCTCAAGCATGCTAAATTTCCATTGGCGATTGGCGCAAAAAAGGTTAATGCACTTGATTTGTCTTAAAGTGCCAACATGCAGGCCAATGATCGCAAAAACGAGGCTCCCACAGCTCTGAGAAAGCACTTTAAGTCGCTTCATACTCCAGGCCTTGAGGCCCAATGAACTGGTCAGGCAATGACGCCCAATCCTTTTTTTTGTATAACGGTCAAAAGGCGCAACGCGGGGCCGCCTGGCTTTTTAATGCCACGCTCCCAGTCGGAAACTAGGTTTTTGGATACATTCAAGTAACGGGCAAACACGGGCTGCGAGATATGTTCATTCAGCCGGATCGCCTTGATCTCATCCGGAGCCAGCACATGCACTGGCGTCAGGCAGGCCTCGTCAAATTCGCGCATCGTCTGCTTGTCGATTGCACCAACCTCATGCAGTCCCTCCATTGTTTCGTGGATGGCCGCAAAAACATCACTACGGTATTTTTTAGTCATCTTTGGAAATCTCCTCGAACTGGCCATTTGCAATAAGCAGGTTAATTTGCTCGTCCGTCAAAGCCAAAGTGATTTTGGCCGCTTTCTTAAACTGATCTTCCTCATCATTTCGGATGTTTCCCTGCGCATTCTTAGGAAAGCCAAAGACGAAAAACGCCTTGTCGTCTTTACGTTAGATCACAATGCTTCGGTAGCCGCTAGACTTGCCCGCACCCGGGCGTGAAATGCGTTGCTTGATGACACCGCCACCGAGATCAGCATCGATCAAGCCCCTTTCTGCACGCTCCACGGCTTCCCAGAGCGCCGCAGCCGAGATATTCTCTTTCCGGGCAAAACGGCCAAACCATGCATTTCTGAAAACTCGCAAATCAGACTCTCTAAAAACTGCCTCATGATATAACACTGGGTGTTACTAAAAGCACCCATTGATTTTGCAGGAACTGCATTTGCAATCATGCTGTTTCCGCAGACCACGATTTGACCAACTGATGGGGGTAGTGCCGATAGTGCCGAGAGCAGCCCCTTCATTGGGCACGCACTGGTCAAACTGAAATCGGCGCCCATGATCAAATCTTCATCAGCGTCAAAACCGAGTGCCCCAAAAGAGTTCAGTGACTGTGACCCTACAATCGGCCTTGAGCAGCCTGCTGACTTGGGATTTTTAGATTATTGTTTTCCGAAGATCCGCTTCGTCGCGGTTGCCAACGTACCCACCAAGCTAGAAATTTTTAAAGATTGCCCAACAGCAGTCATCCAGGCGTTTATTTACTGCTTTGGGGGAATGCCACTCTGGAAAGCACCAAACGGATTGGACCATGGCGCAACATTTTGACGCAGATAAAGATTTGGGATTTTTCATCCAAAACAATACTCCATTGTTGAGACAACATACTCCCTTGCAAAGAAATTGCGCCTTTTTTTGAAAATAAGTGTGCTGAAAGTGAGCTGATTTGGCTCAAAAAGGCATGAAAAAAGCCCCTCGAGAGGGGCTCTTGAAGTATTCTAAACAGCTGGGAGGCCGCATGGATACTGGGTTCTGGCGGAAACGGAGGGATTCGAACCCTCGATGAGGCTCTACACCCCATACTCCCTTAGCAGGGGAGCACCTTCGGCCACTCGGTCACGTTTCCTGGCAGTCGAAATTATAGCTCAGGCTTGGTCCAGATCGAAGGCCTTGTGCAGCGCGCGCACGGCCAATTCCATGTATTTCTCGTCGATGACGACCGAGGTTTTGATCTCGGAGGTGGAAATCATTTGGATGTTGATGCCCTCTTCGCTCAAAGAGCGGAACATTTTGCTGGCCACACCCACATGGCTGCGCATGCCGATGCCGACGATGGAGACTTTGCAAATTTTGGCGTCGCCCATGACGTCGGCCGCACCCAAGGTGGGCAAGACCTTCTCTTTGAGCAGGTCGATGGTTTTGGTGTAGTCATTGCGGTGTACCGTGAAGCTGAAATCGGTCTTACCGTCTTTGCTCAGGTTTTGGATGATCACATCGACTTCGATGTTGGCATCGGCCACGGCGCCCAAGATTTGGTAAGCAATGCCGGGCTTGTCGGGCACGCCCACCACAGAAATTTTGGCTTCGTCGCGGTTGAACGCGATACCGGAAACAATGGCTTGTTCCATTTTTTCGTCTTCCTCAAAAGTGATCAATGTGCCTGATTTGGCTTCTTCGTGAATGTCGATGTCCCATGGGGTGAAGCTCGAAAGCACCCGCATCGGCACTTTGTATTTGCCGGCAAACTCCACCGAGCGAATTTGCAGGACTTTGGAGCCCATGGAGGCCATCTCCATCATCTCTTCAAAACTCACGGTGAGCAGGCGACGGGCTTCAGGCACGACGCGCGGGTCGGTGGTGTACACGCCATCCACATCGGTATATATCAGGCATTCGTCGGCCTTCATGGCCGCAGCCACGGCCACAGCCGAGGTGTCCGAGCCGCCGCGACCCAAAGTGGTGATATTGCCCGCATCGTCCACGCCCTGAAAGCCGGTGACGATCACGACCTTGCCCGCGTTC
The DNA here is from genome assembly GCA_947452785.1 of Comamonadaceae bacterium. Lineage (GTDB taxonomy): Bacteria > Pseudomonadota > Gammaproteobacteria > Burkholderiales > Burkholderiaceae_C > Limnohabitans_A. Next base: position 2,730 of record CANGDZ010000008.1, read on the forward strand.
AGATCTGCCCGCACGCGTGCGTCGTCGATCGATTCGATGCGCGCCTTGGTGTACGAATCGTTGGTTTTGATGGGCACTTGCCAGCCCGCGTAGCTGACCGAAGGCATGCCTTCTGCTTGCAAGGCAATGGCCAACAGCGCCGATGAAGCCTGCTCGCCAGTGGCTGCCAAGGCGTCGAGTTCGCGGTGGTAGGCCGAGTCGGCTTTGGTCGGGGCCAGTTCTTTGGCCAGACCCAGCAGGCGGTTGGTTTCACCGCTCATGGCGCTGGGCACCACCACCATCTGGTGGCCCGCGCGCGCCCATTTGGCGACACGTTTGGCCACGTTGCGTATGCGCTCTGTCGACCCCATGGAGGTGCCGCCGTATTTATGTACGATCAATGCCATTGGTTAATTTTCTAGCTTCAGCAAAACCCAAGATTGTAACGGTTGGCGATCTGGCCTCGGGTCATCAGGTCAGCGCTGCGGCTGCCAATCCACTGCATCGCCCAGGCGCAGCACAAAACCGGCGCCCACTTTCAAATGCAGTTGATGGCCACGCGTGGTGCAGGCCAAAATTTGCGGCACCAAGGCATCGAGCTGCGCGGTGCTGGGGCTGGTGTGGTGATGCTGACGCAGCCAGTGCCGCAACACATTCACGCGGCGCGCCGCGCTCAAGGCTTGCAAGGCGGTGATGCGCGGTGGCAAGCCGGTCTGCTGCAAATCGATCTCGGCCAACTCGGCCAAGGCGTCTTGCGCGCTGGCGCAGTGACTGGCGCTGCGTGCAAAGGTGTCGCGCCACCCGGTAAACGCTGCGTCTAGCGCGGGCAGGACCTGGGCGCGAATACGGTTGCGGGTATATCGCGCATCTTGGTTGCTCGGGTCTTCGACCCAGCCCAAGCCTTGCGCCGTAAGCCAATCACGCAACGCGCTACCGGCCACCCGCAACAAAGGCCGGTGCCAATGAAGGCCGCCACGTGTCCAGGCACTGGGCATGCTGGCCAACCCCGGCAAACCGGCCCCGCGAGACAAGGCGAGCAACAAGGTTTCCACTTGGTCGTCGGCATGTTGCGCCAGCGCCAAGTTGTGCACACCGGTGAGTAAGGGGTGAGCTGTAACAGCTTGCGTCAAGGCGCTATAGCGGGCAATGCGCGCCGCGTCTTCGGGGCTTTGCCCCGGAGCATGCCGAGCTTGCACACGGACCACGGCCAAAGGCACCGACAAAACGTTGCAAACCGCTTCGCAATGGGTTTCAAACAAGTCGGCTGCATTTTGCAAGCCGTGGTGAATATGCACCGCCCTAACCTGCCCCGGCCAGCGCTGCACGCACGCATGGAGCAAGGCGGTGGAGTCGGCGCCGCCACTCAGTGCCACCGCCAAAGGCAAGCCAGGCGCAAAAGCTTGTAGGGCCTCGGGCAAAGTTTGAGTCATGAGGTCACGCCAGACTCGAAACCCAGCAGGGCCAAGGGTTGAGCCTTGCTATTTGCCAGATTTGGTGTCGGTAAAACGGCCATAACTATTCAGACGGTCGTAGCGGCGTTCGATCAAGTCTTTGACCTTCAAGTCCGCCACTTGGCGCCAGGACTCGGCCAAGGCGCGCTTCAAAAAGGCGGCCATTTGCGCGTGGTCACGGTGCGCGCCGCCCACGGGTTCGCTGACGATTTTGTCCACCAAGTTTAGTGCCTTAAGGCGGTGCGCAGTGATGCCCAGGGCTTCGGCCGCATCTTCGGCTTTGTCTGCAGTTTTCCACAAAATCGAGGCACAGCCTTCGGGGCTGATAACGGAATACACCGCGTACTGCAGCATCAGCACCGCATCACCCACCGAGATGGCCAAAGCGCCACCGGAGCCGCCTTCGCCAATGATGGTGGTGATGATGGGCACTTCGAGTTGCGCCATTTCATAAATGTTGCGGCCAATCGCTTCAGACTGACTGCGCTCTTCGGCGTCAATGCCGGGGTAGGCACCGGGCGTGTCGACAAAGGTAAACACAGGCAATTTGAATTTCTCTGCGGTCTTCATCAAGCGCAGCGCTTTGCGGTAGCCCTCGGGCTTGCACATGCCAAAGTTGCGCAAGGTGCGCTCTTTGGTATCACGCCCTTTTTGGTGACCGATCACCATACAGGCTTGGCCGTTGAAGCGCGCCAAACCGCCCACGATGGACAGGTCGTCGGCGAAGTGTCGGTCGCCGTGCATTTCCACAAAATCAGTAAAGATGTCGTTGATGTAGTCCAGCGTGTAAGGCCGCTCGGGGTGACGCGCGATCTTGGTGATCTGCCAAGGGGTCAGATCACTGTAGATGTCTTTGGTGAGCTGCTGGCTTTTTTTGCTCAGCTGATCGATTTCTTCCGAAATGTCAACAGCCGACTCGGTTTGCACATAGCGCAACTCTTCGATCTTGGCTTCGAGTTCGGCAACGGGTTGCTCAAAATCGAGAAACGTTCTTTTGGCCAAGGGGGACTCCTCTTTCAGTGCACGACCCCTGGGGGCAGTGCCATTCACAATTCAATTCACGACCGGTCAATAAGCGACGGGAACGGGGTCGAGAGACCGCCAAATATACCAAGTCGCGACGGTGCAGTAGGGTTTCCAGGCTTGAGCGACCTCGCGCGCATCGCTGCGGCTGACCGGTTCACCCGAAAAATAGTTGTGACTGATGCCGTTGATCAAGCCCACGTCGTCGAGTGGCAGCACGTTGGGGCGCATCAAGTAAAACATCAAAAACATCTCCGCCGTCCATCGGCCAATGCCTCGGATGGCGACCAATTCATCAATAATGGCCTCGTCGTCCATGTCCACCCATTTGGTGACATGCACCTGTTTGGATGAAAAATGCAGCGCCAAGTCCACCAAATACTCGACCTTGCGCACAGACAAACCGGCGGCGCGCATATCGTCCACTTTCAGTTTGAGTACGCCGCCTGGGGTGATTTTTTTGGACAACGCGGCAAAACGATCCCACACGGTTTGCGCCGCCTTGACCGAGATTTGCTGACCCACAATGCTGCGCGCCAGGGTGACAAAGGCATCGCCCCGCGATTGCAAACAAGCATCGCCAAACTGCGGAATCAAGCGTTTCATCACACGGTCTTTTTTAACCAGGTGTTGGCAGGCTTGCGCCCAGTACTCGGGCGTGACGATCACGGGCTCGGTGGCTTTCACGACGACGCCTCCCAAGTGGTGCCAGTAGGCGAATCCTTCAGGGCAATACCTTGGACCAGCAGGTCTTGGCGAATGCGGTCGGCCTCGGCAAAGTTTTTGGCCCCCTTGGCCGCTGCGCGGGCCTGGATCTGCAGCTGAATGGCGGCGTCGTCGAGCACGCTACCTGACTGCAAAAAGCTTTGCGGATCGCCTTGCAGCAATCCCAAAATACCACCCAAGGCCTTGAGCAAACCGGCCAAAGCAGCGGATTGGCTGCGGTTGACTTCGCTGGCGAGGTCAAACAACACCGCCACGGCCTCGGGGGTGCCAAAGTCTTCGTTCATCGCGGATTGAAAGCGCGCAGCAAAAGGGTGAGTCCAATCGATGGTTACTGCATCGGCGGCCACGCTGTGCAAGGCGGTGTACATGCGCTTCAAGGCGCCACGGGCGTCGTCCAAATGCACATTGGAGTAATTCAGAGGGCTGCGGTAGTGGCTGCGCACCACAAAAAAGCGCACGGTTTCGGCGTCATAGGTCTTGAGCACATCGCGGATCGTGAAAAAGTTGCCCAAGCTTTTGGACATTTTTTCATTGTCGATGTTGATGAAGCCGTTGTGCATCCAAACCTTGGCCAAAGGTTGGCCGTTGGCGCCTTCGGACTGGGCGATCTCGTTTTCGTGGTGCGGAAACTGCAAATCAGCGCCGCCGCCGTGAATGTCAAAGGTTTCGCCCAGCAGCTCGCAGCTCATGGCCGAGCACTCGATGTGCCAACCCGGACGACCGGCGCCAAAAGGGCTGGCCCATTTCACATCGTCAGGTTCAGTGGGCTTGGCCGATTTCCACAGCACAAAGTCCAGCGGGTCTTGTTTGCCGCCCTCTTCGTGGCTGACCGCCACGCGTTCACCCGCGTTCAATTCGTCTAACGACTTGCCCGACAACTTGCCGTAACCGGGGAACTTGCGCACGGCAAAGTTCACATCGCCATTGCCTGCGCGATACGCCAAGCCTTTTTGCTCCAACGTGCCGATCATGGCCAGCATGTGCGGCACGTAGTCGGTGGCGCGCGGCTCAAACTGAGGCCGCTCGATACCCAAGGCATCGGCGTCTTGGTGCAGGGCATCGATCATGCGATCGGTCAAGCTGCGGATGGTTTCGCCGTTTTCAACGGCGCGCTTGATGATCTTGTCGTCAATGTCGGTGACGTTGCGAACGTAAGTGACCTTCAAGCCGCTGGCCTTGAGCCAACGCTGGACCACATCAAAGGCCACCATGGACCGCGCATGCCCCAAGTGGCACAGGTCGTACACCGTCATGCCGCACACGTACATGCGCACATGACCGGGTTCGGCAGGGGTGAAATCGACCACGTCACGCGAAAGCGTGTTGTAAATGCGCAAGCTCATGAAAACCAAAAACCATTGACTTGAAGTAAAAGAAAGGCGGACTCTGCCATGAGGAACCGCCCAGCGTGAACGCAGGACCCAGACCATGGGTCTACCCTCCGCTACAATTTCCCTCAGTATAAGGCCCTGAACCGCGCAGACCAGGCGGGTATTCACTGCTTGATCTCTCCGCCATTGACCTGCCCAGCCCCTGACCCACTTCCATGCACGACCACCTTCTGCGTCCTGATCCTGATCTCCACCCCCCCCACGGCGGCGGTGGACGAGTGGGCTCATTCGCCCTGCGCGGCGTGTTGATGAGCTGGATGGCCCTGGTCTCCTGCGCCGCCCTGGCCGACGTGTACACCGAGGTCAACGACAAAATCAGCTCCAGCCAGTGGGCCGCAGCGCAAACCTTGATTGATCGGCAATTGCAAAAGCAACCGGCCGACCCGCAAATCCGCCTGATGCAAAGCCAGATGCAGACCGCGCAAGGCCAAACCGCACAGGCCATCGAAACCCTGCAGGGGCTGACGCAGGAGTTCCCCGAACTGCCTGAGCCCTACAACAATTTGGCCGTTTTGTATGCTGGACAACAACGCTTTGACGAGGCTTTGACTGCCTTGACACTGGCCGTGCGCGCTCGCCCCGACTACAGTTTGGCGCTGGAGAATTTGGGCGATATGCACATTGCGCTGGCCCGGCAGGCCTATCTCAAAGCCAAGAACTTGCCCTCCCAAGGTCCTTTGATGGGCACACGCCTGGAGAGCAAAATTCAACTTTCAGGGCAATTGCTACAACCCACCAAGCCCTGAACCCCTTTATTAACCGTTTGCGCCAACCTTGCCCATGAAAATCTCCACTCTTTGCCTTTCGGCACTGTTGTCCCTGACCATGCTTGCAGCACATGCGCAAGACATCGCGCGCGTCAAAATCGTCACCTCCGAGGGTGAGATCGTGGCCGAGTTGTACCCAACCAAAGCGCCCAAAACCGTGGCCAATTTTTTGCAATATGTCAAAGACAAGCATTACGACGGGACTGTTTTTCACCGGGTGATCAGCAGCTTCATGGTGCAAGGCGGCGGCTTTGACACCAAATACACAGAGCGCAAGACACGCCCCCCCGTGGCGCACGAAGGCCGTGAGAGCCTGGCCGCCGGTCTGAGAAACCAAATCGGCACTCTCGCTATGGCGCGGACCAACGACCCGCAATCGGCCACAGCGCAGTTCTTCATCAACGTGACTGACAACGCTTTTTTGGACCCCACGCCGATTCCCGAGGGCGATCCAGTCAAGCGCTTTGAATACCAAGGCCGCACGTATGACAACGTGACACGCGCCAACTTGCTCAATGCCCCACAACTTTTCGGATATACCGTTTTTGGCAAAGTCGTGTCCGGCATGGACGTGGTTCAAAAAATCAAATCTGCCCCCACCGGTGCGGGCGGCCCTTTTCCTTCCGACGTTCCCAAGACGCCGATCCTCATCAACTCCATCACTCTTTTGAAAACACCATGAGCAATCCCCAAGTCGAACTGCACATTGCAGACCTAGGCATCATCACCATCGAACTCGATGCCGAAAATGCGCCCAAAAGCACCGCTAACTTTTTGAGCTATGTGGCCAAAGGCCATTACGACAATACCGTTTTTCACCGTGTGATTCCCGGCTTTATGGTGCAAGGCGGCGGTTTTGAGCCCGGTATGACGCAAAAACCAACGGACGCACCCATCGACAACGAAGCCAATAACGGCGTGAAGAACAACAACTACACCCTGGCCATGGCGCGCACGCAGGCGCCGCACTCGGCCACTGCGCAGTTCTTCATCAACGTGTCTGACAATGAATTTTTGAACCACACCGCGCCCTCGCTGCAAGGCTGGGGTTACGCCGTGTTTGGCAAAGTGATCAAGGGCACGGAGATCGTGGACCAGATCAAAGCGGTCCCCACTGGTCGCAAAGGCTTTCATGACGACGTGCCTAAAGAAGACGTGATCATTCAAAAAGCCGTGGCCATCTGAACTGCTGATGACATCGACCGCTTCGCCTGTGTCGCAGTTGCAAGCGCCTGCGACTTGGCGCACGGTCGACCTGATTTCAGACCTGCATTTGCAGGCCAGCGAACCTGAGACTTTTGCCGTTTGGCAGCGTTATATGGATCACACCCCGGCCGATGCGGTGCTCATCCTGGGTGATTTGTTCGAGCTCTGGGTGGGTGACGATGCGGTTGCGCAAAGCCCTTTTTTGCAGTCTTGTGCAGAGGTGCTGAAAAACGCCGGCCAACGCCGGTACCTGGGCTTGATGCATGGGAACCGGGATTTCTTGATCAGCGAGTCTTTTGTTCAGGACTGCTACGCTCATTTTTTGGACGACCCCACGGTGTTGCGCTTTGGCCAGGCCTCCTGGCTGCTCAGCCACGGCGACGCTTTGTGCCTGGCCGATGTGGCCTACCAACAGTTTCGCCGCCTGGTCCGCATGCCCGAATGGCGCAGCGACTTTTTAAAGCAGCCCTTGGCCCAGCGGCAGGCGGTGGCGCGCGGCATTCGCGATGAGAGCGAAGCGCGAAAGCGCTTGGGGTCTGCAGAGCTCTATGCCGACGCGGACAGCACTCTGTGTCAAAGCTGGCTGACCCAGGCCGGCGCTCACACCTTGATTCACGGTCACACCCATCAAGCGGCCGATCATCGACTGCCTGGCGATGCCTCAGGACAACCCCAAAGGCGTTGGGTGCTGAGCGACTGGGATGCGAGTGCACAGCCCCCTAGAGCCCAGGTGCTCAGGTTGTTTGAAAACGGCCAGCATGAACGCATTGATGTGGTCTGAGCCTAACTGAGCTGATGACAGACAACAAAATGGCCGCATATTGCGGCCATTTTGTTGTCGACGAGCGCTTAACGCTTGAGCAATTGCTTCAAGACGTTTTGCAAGCGACGGGCCGAGTTGCCATCGTGCGCAGAAGCCAGCACCGCGCCCACGTCCAGGCGCCAGGTGTCCACCGGACCGGGCTCGTTGCGGCGCGTCAGCAATTGCAGTTGCAGCGCGCGGCGCTCGTTCAAGAACTCGGCAGGTGTCGGCACTTCGGCGGCCATTTCCAGACGCAGCAAGGCGGCTTTTGAGGCCGCTTGCGGAGCGGGTGCGGCTTGCACCGACTGGGCCCACGCTGAACGGGTGGCGGCATTGACGCCTTTGCCCAGGTCTTGTGCCGAAGGCAAAGCTTCGGTTTGACGGGTTTCCCAAGCGCTCATCAGGTTGCCCAGGGTCTCTCCATGGGCTTGTGAGGCCAATTTTCGCAAGGTCATTTCAGCGTGTTCCAAGGCATCCCGTTGGGCCCGGAAAGCGGCATCACCCAAACGCGGGCCGCGGTCCGGGCGCTCGGCACGGTCACCAAAGCGATCCCCAAAACGGTCATTAGGTCGACCGCCACGGTCACCTCGGTCAGAAGGACGTCCATCGCGACCTCCTTCACGGCGATCACCAAATTTGCCACCCCGTCCGGCAGGTGCCAGCTCGGTGCGCTTTTGGCCAGGGCGGTCGTCGCCGCGCACGGCCACCACAGGGCGGGGCGGAGCTTTAACAGACGCTGCAGGCACAACAACTTCAGGTGCCGCAGGCTCTGACTCAGACTCGGTCTCGGTATCTGTACCGGCCACTGCCTCATCGGAGACCTCGGCGGTTTCAGCGGCGGGTGCCGCAGATTCGACCGGGGTTGTTTCAGCTTGATGCTCTGGCGCGCTGTCTTGGGCGTCGGCTTGCGCCGCTACGGGCGCAGACGCGGTAACAGGCGCGCTGGCGGCAGCTTGTTCAGCCGCCACAGCCACGGCTTGACCGCGCAAAGCAGCGTCCAAGCCGTGCATGGCCGCGCGAATTTTCTGCGCATCGCCGCTGGCGTTGGCGGTTTCCAAGGCGCGCGAGGCGTCGAGCACCGCGCGGTCATGGGCACTGATCTGCGAAGACACCTGTTCGCGCTCCACCGTCTTGCGGTTGAAGGCGTCGTCAATCGGTTGACGGAACGACTCCCACAGCTTTTGCTCCAACTTGCGCTCCAGCGGCACGGCTTGGGCTTCAGTTTGCCAGCGTTGCTGCAACACCTTGACGGCATCGACGCGCAAACCGGGCGCTGCGCCCAAGACTTCGGCTTCGGCGATCAGGGCTTGACGGCGCTCGAGACTGGCTTTTTGAGCCGCCTCCAAGGGGGCAGCCGCTTGCTGAATGACTTTTTTCCACTGAGGTTGCAATTCGGCAAAGGCCTTTTCGCTCAAATGACCCGCATTGCGCCAGCGGTCGCCAAACTGGTGCAGGGTGCGCAGTTGCAGTTTCCAGTCGGTGTTCTCGGCATGGGCTTGGCCCCAGGCGCGCAGCTCTTCCATCATGGCCAAGCGCTGACCGCGGTGTTCGACGGCCTCGTGCTTGAGCTTGTCCAACCACTCTTGCACCACTTTGTAAGCCTCGTTGCAAGCGGCGTCAAAGCGCTTCCACAACGCATGGTTAGGATTACCACCTTGGTCGGTGAGTTTCCACTGGTCGCGCAATTGACGCAGGGTTTCCTGCATCTTGCGCCCGCCCATGGCAGGGATCTTGGCCGGTGCGGGTTCGGCAGCGGTTGCGGCAGCCGATGAGGCCGCCGGCAAGGACACCGTCTCGTCCTGGGTTTCAGGTGCAGTTTCTGCCGCGCTCACTTCGGCGGCGACTTCGGCGGTGACTTCGGGCGCCGCGACATCAGCGGCCTCGACTGCAACTTCCAGGTTGGCGTCTTGCGCAGCAGTCACGTCCACCACGGCGTCCACCGCAGCAGGTGCTTCAGTGCCCGCATGCGCGTCGGAGTCTGCAGGCGCTGCAGCCGTTTCGGCCGCCACGCGCGGCGCTTTGGGCTTGCGCGCCACCACCGGTTTGAACAAGGCCTCGGCCTTGGCTACCAGCTCTTGGCGCAGTTGGTCGGCACGCCAGCGCTGCCAGCCTTCGAGTTCGCCGGCAGCAGTCAAAGCGGCATGAACGCGAGCGTCCAGGGCGGTGTCTAAATTGCGGCCGTGTTCTTTCAGCACCTGACGCAGGGCAGTGGCAGCGCCGGCGCTGGCTTTGCCATGGCCTTCGGTGACTTCGGTTTCCACCGCCGTCAACACCGCCAGCACCGCTTGGGTGGCTTGCTCGCGCAGCGCCTGGCGTTGTGCGGGATCTAATTTGGGCTTGGCAGGCTTGGCTTGTTTCTCGCCTTCAGCCGCCGGGGCCACGACGGCCACTTCACCGCGCAAAGCGCGCAGCTCGTCGGCCCACACCAGCACCTGCGGCAAGGGAGCGCTGTGGTCGGTTTGCGCCACATGGGCTTGTGACAAGGCGGCCTCAAAGGCATCCCAGACACCCTTTAACTGGTTGCGCGAAGCCTCCAACTGGGGCGGGAACTTCATGTCCACGCTGGGCCAGCCGGCCTGCGCGGTCAGGTCTTGCGCCTGTTGCTGCCATTGGGCCACATCGACTTGCAAAGAGGCGTGTACAGCTTGGGCTTCTTTCCAGCTTTTAGTGGACAACACTTCCACCCGCTGCGCCAGCAAGACCGCAGCTTCACGCTGGACCATCACCTGGTGTTGCAAGTCGTCCACGGTTTTCACCACTTCAGCCAACTGCACTTTCAAGCCAGCCAGCGGTTCACGCGACAGCGGGGCGCCGGCTTTGGCGGCATCACGCTGCCAAGCCAAGGCGTCAGCAATATTGAGGCGGGTGCTGCCGAGCAACTGCTGAGCGCGCTCAGCCCACTCGGCGGCCAAGGCGTCTTGGCCTCGGGCTTTTTTAAGCTCGTCCAACTTTTCACGCAAATTCTTGGCCGCGCCCTTGTCACGCGAAGACAGTTCTTTGTAAACGTCTTGCATGTGCTCTAAGGAGGGTTCGGTCAAAAGCCACTCACGTAAACGGGCGCTGCGCTCGCCTGAGGTGGGAGCGGTGAAAACGCCGCCGGTCAGGGTATCCAAACCGGAGAGATCGAGAGTCTTGGGAGATGCTGGGGTCACTGTGTCAACGCTAGAAAAGATAAACAGACCGTATTTTCACCGCTATTTGGTCCCATTCGGGAATACGTCCAGTCGTGAGTACGAAAGTCTCGGCATTTCTGCCTCACGGAGGGGCTTGAACCGTCCATAGGCAGGGGCAAACCCCATCAAAACAAAATAAAAAAATATAACAAACTCAAATGATATACTTCACAAGCTATGACGATATCCCTAGAATCGCGCCAACCTTGAAAGTTGATGGGACAGCCCTTAGGTGCTGTGCCCCCCCCCGTTGAATCGAAATGTCACCGTGCACAGCAAAGCGAACGCTTGCTGGTTGGTCAGGCCCTTGCCTGTCAAGCACTTGTTGCGTGACACCGATTCAGTTGACTATTTAATGCTTCACAGTCCCCAGTCCAACACAGGGATGCTGAGTGAAGACACTGGACTTCTCATTTGATACTGCTCACAAAAACATGGAAAGCCGTGCGCCTGATGGCCAGCGACGCCCGTGATGGCTTCGTGGAAATCACCCGCAATGGATTTGCCCTGTTGGGCTTGGCGGTGGTCGCACTGACGTTGACCTTGACAATTCGCCCGCAATTGCAAGAAACAGCCACGGCCCAGTTGATGGCTTGGCTCCAAGCACGGCAACTGCCCAACACCTGGACATCTCCTGCAGGCTTTGCCGCTTTGCAGCGCACCACGGCAGGCGACCCCATGGACTTACCGGCGGAGCAGGCGTCTGTCACCTACTGGCTGAGCCGCAAATACAACGTGTCACCTGAGCCTTTGAGTGTCTTGGTGGCCGAAGCCTTTAATCTGGGTGAACGCGCCCACATCGCCCCCACACTGATTTTGGCCATCATGGCGATCGAGTCGAACTTCAACCCCTATGCACAAAGCAATGTGGGTGGCCAAGGACTGATGCAAATACAACCCAAACAGCAATCTGAAAAATTGGACAGCCTGGGTGGTGCCATGGCGGCTTTTGACCCTTTGAGCAATTTGCGCGTTGGCGTGAGCGTGCTGCACGAGTTGGCAGTTGCAAAAGGCTCGATCCATGCAGGATTGACCGCCTATGCCCAATCCACCCAAAGCCGTGAGAGCAACTACCTGGACCGGGTATTGCAAGAGGAACAGCGCTTGGCGCACATCACGCAATCGGTACGGCAAGCGCGTGCGGCGGGCAACGACGCCACGCCCAAGATGCAACCGGCCCGCTGGCAGGTGCCCGCCAAAGGACAGTCGATTTCGCTTTAACCGGCCTGGGTCGCCCCGCGTCCAGAGATCGTCTGGGCTACACTCAGGGGGTGCGCAACTGGCGATAGGGTTGTGCTTGGGTCGTTACCGACCTGGGGCAACTTGACGTGGACCTTGAGGGCCTGATGGCCTTCACATTACCACTGGGAAGCGCGCAGCCTGCTGATTCATGGGCCTTTGTGCCCCAGAGTTCAGCCGGTTTTCAGCCGTTCGCCTGGGCAGCCCTTGTCGAGAACTTTTCACAAGTGTCTTTCCAAGGTTCCATCATCTGAAGGACTGCCATGTACCACCGCAACATTTTGATTGAACAAACCGATCCCGAGATCTTTGCCGCGATCGAAGCCGAAAACGATCGCCAAGAGCACCACATTGAGCTGATCGCCAGCGAAAACTACGCCTCGCCCGCCGTCATGGCCGCGCAAGGCTCGCAACTCACCAATAAATACGCCGAAGGCTACCCCGGTAAGCGTTACTACGGTGGCTGCGAGTTTGTGGACATCGCCGAACAGTTGGCGATCGACCGCATCAAACAAATTTTTGGCGCTGATTGCGCCAATGTGCAACCGCATTGCGGTGCCTCGGCCAACGAGGCCGTGTTCTTGGCTTTCTTGAAACCCGGCGACACCATCATGGGCATGAGCCTGGCTGAAGGGGGTCACCTCACGCACGGCATGCCACTTAACATGTCGGGCAAATGGTTCAACGTGGTTTCCTACGGCCTCGATGCCAACGAAGCCATCGACTACGAAGCCATGGAAGCTAAAGCCCGCGAATCCAAGCCCAAGCTGATCATTGCAGGCGCCTCGGCTTATTCGCTGCACATCGACTGGGCCCGGTTTGCCAAAGTGGCCAAAGAAGTCGGCGCCCTCTTCATGGTCGACATGGCCCACTACGCCGGCCTGATTGCCGCAGGCGTATACCCCAACCCCGTGCCGCACGCAGACGTGGTGACATCGACCACACACAAGAGCCTGCGCGGCCCGCGCGGCGGCATCATTTTGATGAAGGCCGAGCACGAAAAGGCCATCAACAGCGCCATCTTCCCAGGCCTGCAAGGCGGCCCGCTGATGCATGTGATCGCGGCCAAGGCAGTGGCCTTCAAAGAAGCGTTGCAACCTGAGTTCAAGGCTTACCAAGCCCAGGTGATCAAGAACGCACAAATCATTGCCGAGACTTTGACTGAGCGCGGCCTGCGCATTGTCAGCGGCGGCACACAGAGCCACGTCATGTTGGTGGACCTGCGTGCCAAAGGCATCACCGGCAAAGTGGCCGAAGCTGCTTTGGGCGCAGCCCACATGACGATCAACAAGAACGCGATTCCGAACGACCCTGAAAAACCGTTCGTCACCAGTGGCGTGCGCATCGGCACACCGGCCATGACCACACGGGGCTTCAAGGACGAGGAAGCCCGTATCACCGCCCACCTGATCGCCGATGTGCTCGACAACCCGCTGGAAGAAGCCAACCTGGCCACCGTGCGCGCAAAGGTTAATGCCTTGACCGCTCGTTTCCCGGTTTACAAGTAATCCCCGATGAAGTGCCCCTTCTGCGGCCATAACGACACCCAGGTGGTGGAAACCCGTTTGGCCGAAGACGGGGACTTGATTCGTCGCCGCCGCCAATGCGGCAGTTGCGAGAAACGCTTCACCACTTACGAACGTCCGGAAGTGAGCTTTCCGGCGATCGTCAAAAAAGACGGTCGACGCATCGAGTACGAACGCGTAAAATTGCGCGCCAGCATGAACCTGGCGTTGCGCAAGCGCCCGGTGAGCACCGAGCAAGTGGACTCGGCGATCGAACGCATCGAAGAAAAATTACTCAGCTTTGCCGAACGCGAAATCGCCTCCAACCGTCTGGGTGAGTTGGTGATGCGCGAATTGAAAAAACTCGACAAAGTGGCTTACGTGCGCTTTGCCAGCGTATACCGCAGCTTTGAAGACATTGATGACTTCAAGCTGCTGGTGGACGAAGTCAATAAATAAGTTCGGTTCAACTGCAACGTTCATGAACACCTCGCTCGGCTTCACCCTGATCGAGGCTTTGGTGGTGGCGGCCGTGCTCGGCATGGGCATCTTGAGCGCCATCACCTTGGCGATGTACAGCCTGAACGCCGGTGCCGCGAGTCACCAGCAAGTCACGGCGCTGGCTTTGGCGAGCAATGCCCTGGAGTGCTGAGGCAGCGGACCCACGCTCTGCCCGACCTCGGCCGCCTTGAGCGCGGGCGGAGACAGCCTGAGCGCCAACACGCTAAAGGACACGGCTTACACCGTGCGCAGTGGGGTGACCCCGAAGGCAGACGCCAAACTGCAAGCCATCCAAGTGTCGGTGAGCTGGCGGCCCGCCAGCACCAACACCGTTAGCAGGAATGACAACCTGATGGCACCAGGTTCAGGTCAGCTCGTGATCAGCACCCGTGTCTCCTCTGTGCCCGTGTTTGTGTCCACCACAAGCCCATGAAACTAGCTGACCGTGCCGCGCAAGGCAAAATGCAGGCTCTGCCTCTTTCATTTCGACCCAATTCACTTTTGACATGTCCAGCCCCATCCCGCCCTCCCCTATGCAGCGCGCCTTGGCACTGGCACGCCAGGCGCTGTGGCTCACTTCGCCCAACCCCCGCGTGGGCTGCATCATCACCACCGCAGATGGCGCCGTGCTCGGTGAGGGCCATACGCAGCGCGCTGGCCAAGCCCACGCCGAGATCATGGCGCTGCGCGATGCGAAAGCGCGTGGCCACAGCGTGCAAGGCGCAACCGCCTATGTGACGCTGGAGCCCTGCGCACATCAGGGGCGAACCGGGCCGTGCTGCGACGCCTTGGCTCAAGCCGGTATCACCCGCGTGGTGGTGGGGGCAAGTGACCCCAACCCCTTGGTCGCCGGTCAAGGATTGGCACGCCTGAAGGCCGCGGGCGTGCAGATTGAACACGATACCCAAGCCGTAGCCCTGTCGCGTGAACTGAACCTCGGTTTTTTCAGCCGCATGCAACGCCACAAGCCTTGGGTGCGCATGAAAATCGCCGCCTCGGTGGACGGTCAAACCGCGCTGGAAAACGGCCAAAGCCAATGGATCACCGGACCTGAAGCGCGTGCCGATGGCCATGCCTGGCGCGCCCGCGCCTGCGCAGTGCTCACCGGCATTGGCACCGTACTCGAAGACGACCCGCTGCTCGACACCCGCCTGGTCAACGCGCCGCGCGCGCCGCATTTGGTGATCGTGGACAGCCGGCTCGAAACCCCACTGACCGCCAAGCTCTTTCAAACCAAACTCGACACACCACGTCACATCTGGATTTACGCCGCCGTCGACCACCCCGATCGCCGCGCCGCACTGCAAGCCTTGGGTGCCACGGTGACGCTGCTGCCGGGACCCGGCGGCAAAGTGGATTTGCCCGCCCTGCTGCGCGACTTGGCACAGCGCGAGGTGAATGAAGTGCATGTGGAAGCCGGGCACAAACTCAATGGCTCCTTGGTTCGCGAGGGCTTGGTGGATGAATTTTTGCTGTATCTAGCGCCCAAACTGATCGGCCAAGGCCGGGGCATGGCCCAGTTTGGGCCTTTGACCCAATTGAGCGAGGCGCTGAGTTTGACTTTTAACGACCCGACGCTGATTGGCCCCGATCTGCGACTTTTAGCCCGCGTCACGGGACGCGATCTTTTTTAATTCAGAGTTTTATGGCTCGCGCGGCCATAACGCCCTCTTTCCCTGCGAAAATGCACATATGTTTACCGGAATCATCACCGGCGTGGGGCGCATCGCCGCCCATCACGACCTGGGTAGCTCTTTACACCACGGCAAGCGCCTCACCATCGAGGCGCCTCCGGGCTACCTAGATGACGTGGGCCTGGGCGACAGCATCGCCTTGAATGGCGCCTGCATGACCGTGACCACCTTCAACCCCTTGCAACGGCAATTCACGATCGATATCTCTGCCGAGTCTTTGGACAAAACCGCAGGCCTGGACCAGCTCGGGCCGATCAATCTGGAAAAAGCCTTGCGCGCCGGAGACCGTCTTGGCGGACACATCGTCTCGGGCCATGTGGACGGCGTGGGGCAAGTGAGCCACTTTGCCCAGGTGGGCGAAAGCTGGGAGCTGCGCATACTGGCCCCGGCCGTACTGGCCAAATACCTGGCCTACAAAGGCTCTATCACGGTCAACGGCGTGAGCTTAACGGTGAACAAGGTGGTCGATACGCCTGCGGGCTGCGACATCAGCATCAACTTGATTCCACACACCGTAGGAAACACGGCGCTGGGCGAACTGCACAGCGGCAGCCCCGTCAATCTCGAAATCGACACCGTCGCGCGGTATGTAGAACGCATGCTCAGCCTCGAATCCACATCATCACAGAACATCGCATGAACGCACCTCACGCCCTTACACCCGTGGCCATCTCCCCTGTCGAAGACATCGTCGCCGAGATGCGCGCTGGCCGCATGGTCATTTTGGTGGACGAAGAAGACCGCGAAAACGAAGGCGACTTGGTGTTGGCCTCAGACCATGTCACGCCAGAAGCCATCAACTTCATGGCCCGCTTTGGCCGTGGACTGATCTGCCTGACCTTGACGCGTGAGCGCTGCGAATTCTTGAAGCTGCCGCCCATGGCGGCGCGCAATGGCACCGTCTACAGCACCGCCTTCACCATCTCCATTGAAGCCGCCGAAGGCGTGACCACCGGCATATCAGCCGCCGATCGCGCACGCACAG
The DNA here is from genome assembly GCA_947452785.1 of Comamonadaceae bacterium. Classification (GTDB taxonomy): domain Bacteria; phylum Pseudomonadota; class Gammaproteobacteria; order Burkholderiales; family Burkholderiaceae_C; genus Limnohabitans_A. The sequence continues at coordinate 19,172 of CANGDZ010000008.1, forward strand.
TGCAAGCCGCCGTGGCCGCCAGCAGCCTGCCCACTGACCTGGTGCAGCCCGGCCACATCTTTCCGCTGCAAGCGGTAGACGGCGGCGTGCTGATGCGCGCCGGCCACACCGAAGCCGGTTGTGACCTGGCCGCCATGGCCGGTTGCAGCGCCTCGTCGGTGATCTGCGAGATCATGAAAGACGACGGCACCATGGCCCGCCTGCCCGACTTGCAACTGTTTGCCGCCGAACACGGTTTGAAGATCGGTACCATCGCCGACCTGATCGAACACCGCAGCCGCAACGAGTCGTTGGTGCAAAAAGTCAGTACACGCACCATGCAAACCGCGCACGGTGAATTCACCGCACACGCCTTTCGCGATGAGCCCAGCCAAGCCCTGCACCTGGCCTTGGTCAAAGGCAGTTGGACGCCCGACGCCGAGGTGCCGGTGCGGGTGCATGAACCGCTGTCGGTGCTCGACGCCATGGAGGTGAATCGTTCCATGCACTCTTGGAGCCTGGACGCCAGCCTGCAGTACCTGAATGCGCAAGGCTGTGGCGTGGCCGTGTTGCTCAACTGCGGTGAATCGGCCGACCAGTTGATGGCCCAATTTGAAGGCCGCGCCCGTTCGGCCCAAGCGCCCGAACGCGGCAAGATGGACTTGCGCACCTATGGCGTGGGCGCACAAATCTTGCGCGAATGCGGCGTACACAAAATGAAACTCATGGGCAACCCCCGACGCATGCCCAGCATGACCGGCTACGGTCTCGAAATCACCGCTTACATCCCCAAGGAATAAACATGCAAAACGCCAACCAAGGTATCGCGCAAGAACTGGACGGCCAGTTCCTGCACATCGGCATTGTGCAGGCCCGCTTCAACGAAGACGTGACCAACGCATTGGCTGTGGCCTGCATCCAAGAACTCGAAGCCTTGGGCGTGAGCCAGATCGACCATGTGACCGTGCCCGGCGCCCTGGAAGTGCCTTTGGCCCTGCAGGCCATGGCCGAGCGCGCCGAGTACGACGCCTTGATCGCGCTGGGCTGCATCATCCGCGGTGAGACCTACCACTTTGAGCTGGTGGCCAACGAGTCGGGCGCCGGCGTCAGCCGCATCGCCTTGGACTACAACTTGCCGATTGCCAACGCGATTTTGACCACCGAAGACATGGCCCAAGCCGTGGCGCGCCAAACCGACAAAGGCCGCGATGCCGCCCGCGTGGCCGTGGAAATGGCCATGTTGATGGAAGACCTCTCAGGCGATTTGGCCGATAGCTTGGACGATGATGACGGCGTAGACGGTGAAGTCGACAAGGACCTGGCATGAACATCTCCGCCTCCATGACCCCCTCGGCAACTGATGCTCTGCCCGCCGACTTGAGCGCAAACCTGGCGGGTGCTGAAGTGCTGCCCGTGAAAGCACCCAAGCCTGGCATGACCAGCACGGGCGTGCGCAAGGCCTCGGCCAAATCCGCCCGCAGCCGCTCGCGTGAATTTGCCTTGCAAGCCCTGTACCAAAGCCTGGTCGGCCGCAATGAAGCCACAGACATCGACTTGTTCACCCGCGATCTCGCGGGCTTTCACAAGGCCGACGCGGCCCATTACGACGCCCTGCTTTACGGCTGCACCGAACAGGCCACCGCGCTCGACGTCTTGATCTTGCCTTTTTTGGACCGCAAATTTGCCGAAATTTCTCCGGTCGAACACGCGGCCATGTGGATCGGCGTCTACGAAATGCAGCATTGCCCCGACGTGCCTTGGCGCGTGGTGCTGAACGAATGCATTGAGCTGGCCAAAGAATTTGGCGGCACCGACGGCCACAAATACGTCAATGCCGTGCTCGGCGGTTTGGCGCCTCAGTTGCGTCCGCTTGAAGTCGAAGCCGACCGCAAAGCAGGCCGCGCACGCATCTGACATGCAGCCCCACGCCATGCGCATCTCTGAACGTGCCCAGCGCATCGAGCCTTTTTATGTGATGGAAGTGGCCAAAGCCGCGCAGGCGATGGCGCGCGAGGTGGCCCACACCGACCGACCGATGATCTTTTTGAACATCGGCGAACCCGACTTCACCGCGCCCCCCTTGGTGCAAGCCGCGGCGACCCGCGCCATTGCGCAAGGCGCAACCCAATACACGCCCGCCTTGGGCCTGCAAGAGTTGCGCGAACGCATCAGTGCGTGGTACGCCTTGCGCTTTGAATTGGCCGTGCCGGCCAGTCGCATCGTCGTCACCGCGGGCGCTTCGGCCGCGCTGCACCTGGCTTGCCTGGCCTTGATCGACCGGGGCGATGAGATCCTCACCCCCGACCCCAGCTACCCTTGCAACCGCCACTTTGTCAGCGCCGCAGACGGTACGGCGGTGCTGGTGCCGACCACGGCGGCCGAGCGCTTCCAGCTCACCGCCGAGAAAGTGGCCGCGCACTGGACCGAGCGCACCCGGGGCGTGTTGCTGGCCTCGCCGTCCAACCCGACCGGCACCTCGATTCAACCCGATGAATTGCGCCGCATTCATGAGGTGGTGCAAGCGCGTGGCGGCATCACCCTGGTGGACGAAATCTATTTGGGCCTGAGCCACGACGAGGCCTTTGGCCACAGCGCGCTGGCCATCAGCGAGCAGATCATCAGCGTCAACAGCTTCAGCAAATACTTTCACATGACCGGCTGGCGCTTGGGCTGGCTGGTGGTGCCCGAAGAACTCGTGCCGGTGATCGAGCGCTTGGCGCAAAACTTGTTCATCTGCCCCAGCACGGTGGCGCAGCAGGCCGCGCTGGCCTGCTTTGAACCCAAGAGCCTGTCCGTGTATGAAGAGCGGCGCGCGCAATTCAAAGCCCGGCGCGACTATGTGATTCCGGCCTTGAACGCGCTGGGCCTTAACGTACCCGTGGTGCCCGATGGCGCTTTTTACGCCTGGGCCGATTGCTCTGCCGCCTGCCGAAAGTTGGGCCTCAAAGACAGTTGGGACTTTGCCTACGCCGCCATGCGCGAGGCCCATGTGGCCATCACGCCCGGGCGTGATTTTGGCGTGGCCGAGACCGCGCATTTTGTGCGCTTTTCCACAGCCAACTCGATGCACGAACTGCAAACCGCCATGGCGCGTTTGCGCACTTGGTTGCAGCCATGACAGCTTCCACACCTTTTCAATTCCCGATCCGTATTTATTGGGAAGACACCGATGCTGGCGGCATCGTGTTCTACGCCAATTACCTGAAGTTTTTTGAACGTGCCCGCACCGAATGGCTGCGCGCTTTGGGCATTGAGCAGCAGGCCTTGAAAACCGAAGTCGGCGGCATGTTTGTGGTGAGCGAAACCAGCCTCAAATACCACCGCCCGGCGCAGTTGGATGATTTGCTCACTGTGACCGCTGCACTGGCCGAAGCCGGTCGCGCCAGCTTAACGCTGCGCCAGCAAGCCTGGCGAGAACAAACGGGCCAAGCGCCCCAGTTGCTGGCCGAAGGCACCATCCGCATCGGCTGGGTCGACAGCAGCACACTCAAACCCGGCCGCATTCCGGCCACGATTTTGAAAGCCCTCCAGTCATGAACCAAGACATGTCCATTGTTGCCCTGGTCTTGCACGCCAGCTTTGTGGTCCAGGTTGTGATGGTGATTTTGCTCACCATCTCGATCTCCAGTTGGTCGGCCATCATCCGCAAGCTGATGGCAATCAAGCACATCAAAGAACTCAATGAAGAGTTTGAACGCGTGTTTTGGTCGGGCACCAGCCTGAACGAGTTGTTTGCCGGCGCCAACCAGAACGCCAAACTCTCAGGCCCCATGGAACGTATTTTTGCCAGCGGCATGCGCGAGTACCAAAAACTGCGCGAGCGCCGCATCACCGATCCGGGCACCCTGATGGACGGCGCACGCCGCGCCATGCGCGCCAGCTTCCAACGCGAGATGGACTCGGCCGAATCGCAACTGGCCTTCTTGGCCACCGTGGGCTCGATCTCGCCCTACATTGGCTTGTTCGGCACGGTGTGGGGCATCATGCACGCCTTTACCGGCTTGGCCAGCTTGCAGCAAGTCACGCTGGCCACGGTGGCCCCCGGCATTGCCGAGGCTTTGGTGGCCACGGCCATCGGTTTGTTTGCCGCCATTCCCGCCGTGATCAGCTACAACCGCTTTGCCCACGATGTGGACCGCATCGCCATCAAGCTGGAAACTTTCATTGAAGAGTTCTCCAACATCCTGCAGCGCAATCTGGGCGCACAGCCTGCTGGTGCGTCGGCCTCGGGCCACTGACAGGAGCAGTTCATGGCATCCATGCATTCGCGCGGCCGCGGCCGCCGCACCATCAACGAAATCAACATGGTGCCCTTCATCGATGTGATGTTGGTGCTGTTGATCATCTTCATGGTCACCGCGCCCATGATCACGCCCAGCATGGTCGACTTGCCCAGCGTGGGCAAAGCCGCCAAGCAACCCGACAAAGTGGTGCAGGTGGTGATTCAAAAAGACGACAGCATTGAACTGATGAGCGACGGCAGCACGCACAAACAAACTTTGTCCAATCTGGCTGGGGCCGTGAAAGCCTCGATCGCCAACGCCACCGAGCCGGGCAACGCGGCGGTGGTGATCAGCGCCGACCGCAGCGTCAAATACGAAAGCGTGGTCAAAGTGATGGACACCTTGCAGCGCGCAGGCGTTCAGCGCGTGGGTTTGTCGGTGCAACTGGCACCCTGAACGGCCGATGCAAGACGCCCATCGCATTGCCTTTCAACCGCCCAAGCCGGGCGGCACGGGGCGTTCTGTGGCGCTGGCGCTGCTGGCGCACGGCTTGCTGATGTTGGCCTTGACCTGGGGCATCCACTGGAACAGCGAGCCAAACAACCTGTCGGTCTCGGCCGAGTTGTGGTCGGCCCTGCCCCAAGAGGCAGCGCCCCCACTGCAAGAACCCGAGCCGCAAGACCCTCCGCCTACGCCTGCCCCTCCCCCACCAGAGCCAGTGCGGGTCAAAGCCGAGCCCAAGCCAACGCCCCCTGCGCCGCCTAAAGCCGCGGTGCAGCCCGATCGGGCGGATGCCGACATTGCTTTGCAAAAAGAGAAAGCGGTGCGGGAGAAAAAGGAACGCGAAGACAAGCTGTTGAAAGACAAAGAGCTCAAAGCCAAGGCTGAGAAACTCAAAGCAGAAAAACTCAAAGAACAACAAGAGCGCGAAGACAAAGAACGCGAGAAAAAAAAGCTGGCTGAAAAAGCCAATGCCGAAGAAAAAGCCAAGCAACAGGCCGAAGACAAAAAGCGCGCCGAAGCGCAAGCGAAAAAAGACGCCCAAGCCAAGGCCGAAGCCGACAAGCGCAGCGAAGCCCAACGCCAAGAAAATATCCGCCGCATGCAGGGCATGGCGGGCGCGACAGGCAGCGAAGACGCCAAGGGCACGGCGCTCAAATCGTCGGGCCCCTCGGCCAGTTACGCTGGTCGCATTCGCGCGCGCATCAAACCCAACATCACCTTCAACGACGACGTCGACGGCAACCCCAAAGCCGAAGTGGAAGTGCGCGTCGCGCCCGATGGCACCATTTTGAGCCGCAAGCTCACCCAAGCCAGCGGCAACAAAGCCTGGGACGACGCGGTACTCAAGGCCATCGACAAAACCGAAACCCTGCCACGCGACACCGATGGCCGGGTTCCCTCGGTGATGGTGATTAGCTTTCGCCCCAAAGACTAGGACGACCCCATGACACTGCGCACAGCTTGCCTGCACCATCCACTCTGGCCTCGTCGACAGGCGTTGCGCCAGTCCCTGGGGCTGGCACTGGCCCTGGTTTGCATTACCGCAGCGGTACCCAGCTTGGCTGCTGACGCTTGGCCCACCAAGTCGCTGCGCATCATCGTGGGCTATGCCAGCGGCTCGTCCCCTGATGTGCAGGCGCGCTTGCTGGCCGAGCCTTTGTCGCGCGCCCTGGGCCAAGCGGTGGTGGTAGAGAACCGGCCGGGTGCCGGGGGCAATATCGGCGCAGACGTGATCGCCAAAGCAGAAGACGGCCACACCATCGGCCTGATTGGCAATGGCCCCTTGACCAGCTCGCCGTTTTTATACGCCAAATTGCCCTACAACCCGGCCACCGATTTCGCGCCGATTGCACTCATCGGCTCAGCGCCGCTGGTGTGGGTCACCGCCAAGTCCAGCACCGAGCGCAGCGTGGCCGCCAGCATCAGCCAACTCCAAAGTGAGGGCGACAAACAAGCCTATGGCTCTGTCGGCGCAGGCTCTGGCGGGCACTTGGGCATGGAGCTGATCAAACAGGCTTTGAGAATCCAGCCCCTGCACGTGCCGTTCAACGGCGGCCCCGCCATCCTCAACGCCATGCTTGGCGGACAGGTGCAAATGGCTTTGCTGCCCACCTCCACCGTCAACCCCTTGCTGCAAGCGGGCAAACTCGAAGCCCTTGCTGTCAGCTCCGCCCAGCGCTCGCCACTGGCGCCCACGCTGGCGTCGATGGAAGAGATTGGGGCCAGGGGTGTCAACATCGAGGTCTGGAATGCCGTGATGGCCCCGGCCCGCCTGCCGGCTGAGCACCAAGCGCGATTAAGTCACGAGCTGGAAAAAATTCTGACAACGCGCGACATGCGTCAAAAACTGTTTTTGCAAGGCTGGCGCGTCGACGATGTAAGCGCCAAGGGCCTGGCGCAGCGCATTCAACACGACACGCGCACCTACCGCGACATCATCGAACGCAACCACATCAAAATCGATTGAAACCCTGAAAGGCGACTGTGGGGTTCGCATGGCAGAATGATTTCAGTCTTGACCACCGCCCCCATTCAAACTCAACTCCGTCATGCGTCATACTCCTCGCTCTCGCGCTCGGAAACACCAATGGACCTACCAAATCCAGTTGCTGGCGCAGATCGAGTGGCGGTTTTTCAAGCTACATCGCCAGCTTTTGTGGTCCGCTGTGGTGGTGCTGCTGATTCCTGCGATCTATCTGCTGATCTACCTGTATAGCGTGTGGGACCCTTCGGGCCGCGCCACAGCCTTGCCCGTGGGGCTGGTGAATCTGGACCAAGGCTTTAGCTACCGGGACAAAAATCTGAACATAGGCAACGAGGTCATGGCCCGGCTTCATGCCCAACAGCAATTCGGTTATCGAGCCCTGCAAAACGAACAACAGGCCAAGCAACTGGTGCGGCAAGGCCAACTGGCCTTCACGCTGATCGTGCCCGCCGATTTCAGTGCCAATGCCCTGCCGGGCTTGCGCGACGGTCAAGGCCGCCTGGTGATCTACACCTCAGCGGGCAACAACTACCAAAACTCCGTACTGGCATCGCAATTCGCAAGGGTGCTGGGCGAAGACGTCAACCGTACCCTCAATGAACAACGCTGGTCTTTGGTGCTCAGTGCCAGTGCAGGCTCCCAGCACAGTGTGGACCGGTTGCGGGAAGGTTTGAGTCAATTGAGCCTGGGTGCCAAAGAGCTGACGCAAGGCGCAACCCAAGCCGAAACAGCCAGCGCCAGCTTGCAACAGGGGGCCAGTCGATTGCAAGGTAACGTCCAACGCCTGGCCGACGGCGCACGCCAATTGGGCTCCGGCATTCGCGCCACCGAGGCGGGCTTGCCACCGGTGGACGATGTGCGCAGTCTGCGGATTGGCGCCGAAGCGCTGGCCGCAGGGCACCTGGAATTGAACAAAGGCATGCAAGAGCTGCATTCGGCCAGCCAGCGGATGCTGAGCACGGTGGGCGCCTTCAAAACTGAACTTGGCAGTCAGTTGTTTGTACCCGAGCCCCTGAGTGAAGGCCTGGACAAATTGAATCAAGGAGTGGAACTGCTCGACAAGGGCTTGCAGCAAGCCCGTGAAGGTCAGGACAAACTCAGCCAAGGCTCGGCCTCGCTGAGTCAGAATATTCGGACCTTGACGCTGGGAGTCAGGGATTTACGACGTGGCATGCGCAGCATGACAGGAACCCTGCCTGAGGATCAACAATTGGACCAACTGCGCTCAGGTTCGGCCGAATTGTCGCAAGGCGCGCAACAGTTGCACGAAGGTTTGCACCGGCTCAGTCAAGGCGCGCGCTATTTGTCTGCGGGCCTGGAGTTGATGTCCAAAGAAGTGCCTCGTTCCGTGGGTGCCATGGACGGCAGCGCACAAGGCCTAGCGCACTCCGTGAACCCCATCCTTGAAATCGAGGCACCCGTGGCCAACCATGGCAGTGGTCTGGCCGCCAACATCATTGCCGCAGCCCTCTGGTTGGGCGCCGGGGTGGCGGCCTTTCTGATCCATGTGCGGGGACTCCCCTGCGTGGCCAAAGAGTTTTCGCGGCCGTCGCAAGTCGTGGGCAAGTTGCTCGTACCGTCCTGTATGGCCTTGCTGCAAGCGGGTTTGATTTTTTTGATTGCGCGCGATCTGCTGGGAATCACCCTGCGCCACCCCACAGCCATGGCTTTAACCTTGGCCTGCGCCTCATTGACCTTTGTGTTCATTGTGTTTGCCATGACCCGAGCGCTGGGGGATGCCGGCAAAGCCCTGGCCATGCTGTTTCTGGCCATTCAGATTTCAGCCTCGGGCGGCTTTTTGCCGGTGGAATTGAGCGGCAGCCTGTATGCGCAAATCAGTCCTTGGCTACCGATGACTTGGGTCGTCAAAGGTTTGAAGGCCTGCATGTTTGGCGCCTACGAAGACAACTGGCAAGCCCCCTTCTGGATCACCACGCTGTGGGGCTTGGCCGCCCTGACGCTCACTTGTTTTGTGGGTCGCTGGCGCTACACCCCATCACGGCGCATGCAGCCCGCCATGGACTTTTAAGGCTGAACGCCATCCCCTAGGGCTCGGTGCATTTCAAACATACTGAGACAGCCCCACTTTTTGCAATATGGCCTTCATGGCCAACACCGAACTGGAAAGAACACGACCGCTCTGGGTGATCAAACCAAAACCCTGCATTTGCAAAGACAGCATCTCTGTCAAACAAGACAGGGGCTTGCACTCACAGGCATGAGCCACTTCATCGGTCAACACCGCCAGCATATCGGTCTGGCTGAGCAAACGGCGGATCGTGTCCAGATCCTGGGTCTCCACCAGCTTGGGCGGTGGCAACAATTTTTGCTGCACAAACAGTGAATCGAACTTGACGCGCAACAAACTGCCTTGCGGTGGGATGATCCATGAGGCTTGTGTCAGCTCACTCCAGCTCACTTTTTGACGACGCTGCCAAGGGTGCGCTCGCCGCGCCACCACCTGCACCGGTTGCCCTTGAACCAGTTCCTCATAATGAAAGTGCCGTGCCTCTGTGCCGCTGGACATCCGGCCCACCACAATGTCCAACTCATCACGTTGCAGTTTGGCCATCAAGGCCGGACTCGAATCCACCGTGAGGTTGATGCTGGCATGAGCGTACTGGGATTGAAACTCGACGATGGCGCGTGGCACCATGGACAGGGCCGGCGCTTTGATGGAGCCGATCGCGATCTGACTGTCAGCTTGCCCGCGAAGGCTCGCGATCTCGTCGCCCACTTGATTGAGTTCACTCAGCACATTGCGGGCATGCCGAATCACCATAGCCCCGCAAGCGGTGGCTTCGACCCCACGGGGAAAACGATTAAACAAAGGTAAGCCCCACAAGGCCTCCAACTCGGCCAGCATTTTGGAGGCCGCAGGTTGGGTCATGCTCAAAGCATCAGCGGCCCGCTGCAAACTGGAATGGTCGTCCATGGCCACCAGCAAGGCCAAGGACCTCAGTTTGAGACGGTGTCGAATAAACCAATGGGATGAGGAATAAAGCATAAGGGGTCCTGTCCAGCTCTGACATATCGATTTTGACATGGGTCGCATGGTTTTTTTCATTGGCTATCTGCAGCATTCCTGCCTACCATGGCCAAGCCCTCGACAATACCCAATGGCCCCCAACATGTCTAACCCCACCCGCGCCCAGCCTCATGTGCTCTTTATTTCGGTCGATCAATGGCCGGGCCATTTGCTGGGTTGTGCCGGGCATCCGGTGATCCAAACGCCCACCTTGGACCATCTGGCGCGCTTGGGTACGCGTTACACCCGGGCTTATGCCGAGTCCCCAATCTGCATTCCTTCACGCCGCTCCATGATGACGGGCTTGTCGCCCAAAGGCCACGGCGACCGCAGCTTCAACCCCACACTGCGCATGCCCGAAGTGCCTTTGCTGGCCCAGTCGTTCCGCGATGCCGGCTATCAAGCCTATGCCGTGGGCAAATTGCATGTCTACCCGCCCCGCGATCGGATCGGCTTTGACGATGTGCTGCTGGCCGAAGAGGGTCGCCCCAAGCTGGGTGCCATCGACGACTACGAGATGTACCTGGCCTCGCAGGGCCACGCGGGCGAGCAGTTCATGCACGGCATGAACAACAACGACTACTTGAACCGCCCCTGGCATTTGGACGAAGCCAGCCATGTGACCAACTGGATCACCCGAGAAGCGGCCAAAACCATCAAGCGCCGAGACCCCACGCGACCCGCTTTTTGGCATGTGTCGTACTCCCACCCTCACCCCCCGCTGGCGCCACTGCAGTGCTATTTGGACATGTACCGTGACATGACCCTTGACGCGCCTTGGCATGGCGAATGGGAAAAGGGCAGCCCGATTGCAGCGCTGGACGCGGTCAGGGACTATTGGCCAGTCTCTGACAACCCCGACACCCACAAGCAATTGCGCCAAGCCTATTACGCACTGTGCACCCACATCGACCACCAGTTGCGCATTCTGTGGGGCACGCTGCGCGAAGAAGACCTGCTGCAGAACACCGTGATCATGTTCACCGCAGACCACGGCGACATGCTGGGCAATTTTGGGTTGTGGGCCAAGCGCATGTTTTACGAAGGCGCCAGTGCCCTGCCCATGATTCTGATCGACACGGCGCAAGGCCAGCGGGTCCCCGCCAACCATGTGGACTCCCGCTTGGTGGGCTTGCAAGACATAATGCCCACGCTGTTGGACCTGGCAGGCATTGCCATTCCGTCCAGCGTCGAAGGCCTGTCGATGGTGGGTGAGCACAAGCGCCCCTTTTTGTATGGCGAATGCCGCGAGGACGCCGGCGCCACGCGCATGGTGCATGACGGTCAGCACAAGCTGATCTGGTACCCAGCCGGCAACGTCGTGCAGTTATTTGACTTGGTGCGCGACCCCAAAGAATTGGTCGATTGCGCGGCACATGCGGACTACCAAACCATTCGCCAGCAGCTGGAATCGATTTTGGTTTCGCAACTGTATGGCGACGATCTGAACTGGGTGCACCAAGGAAAGTTGCAAGGCTTTGCGGCACCGACCGCTCCGTTCAAGGCCGATCGCGGTATGTCTGGACAACGCGGTTTGCATTTCCCCACGCCTCCACTGGACCCATTGGGTCAGCAAGTGGGCTCTCCTTGATTTTGCGGACTGGAAAATTCATGAAAAAACTACTCACACTCGGGGCCACTTGTCTGGCCATCTTGATGGCTGTGCCAACGCCCGTGCTGGCACAAAAGTTCCCCGACAAACCCATCAAATGGGTGGTCCCCTTCCCGGCCGGAGGCAACACCGACCGCGTAGCGCGCCTGTATGCCCTCAAACTGTCCGAGGCCCTGGGCCAATCGGTGGTGGTGGACAACAAAGCAGGCGCCACCGGCAGTATTGGCTTGCAGGCTGTGGCCAAATCGCCCGCAGACGGCTACAACGTGGTGATTGGAGACCTGAGCAGCCTGATTGTCAGCAAGCACGCCAATCCCAAATTGCCGTTTGACCCGTTCAACGACTTCACGCCGGTGGCCAAGCTGGCTGAGGTGTCCATCGTCATCACCGGGCGGGCCGACTTGCCCGCCAACAACCTGGCCGAGTTCTTGGCGCTGGCCAAGGCGCAACCGGGCAAATACACCTATGCCACCAGCGGCATAGGCAGCATCGGTCACCTGTCCTTTGAATTGATCAAGTCCATGGCCGACGTGGACGTGCGCCACGTGGCTTACAAAGGCGGCGGCCCAGCAGTCACCGACCTGATTGGTGGCCATGTGGATCTGGTGGTGGACGGCGCTGCGCTGCCCTTTGTGCTCGACGGCAAAATCAAAGCCTTGGCCACCACCGGTCCGCGCTTGAGTGTGCTGCCCAAAGTGCCCACCGTGGCCGAGTCCGGGCTCAAGGGCTACACGGTGACCAATTGGTGGTGCCTGCTGGCCCCGGTCGGCACACCGTCGGCCATCGTCAAAACGCTCAACGATGAAATTCAAAAATTAGCCAATTCGGCCGAAGTCAAATCCAATTTTGAAAAAGCCGGGATCTTAGCCGCCAGCAACACACCAGCGGAAATGGCCAAGCTGATGCGCGACGACTACGACAAGATGGGCGCCATCATCAAGAAGTCTAAGATCGAGTTTTAAGCGGGCAGCAGCAGGGTCAGGGCTGCGCTCAGCACCATCACCCACAAGCCAAGCCCCACCCGCCAGCCAAAACCTGCACCGCCGCTGAAAAAGGCCAGAAAGGTTTTGGCCACTGCGCTCGAGGCCAAGACCGCCACCAGGCTCCAGGCCGACAGTGGCAGAGACACGCCGCTCGCCATGCTCATTTGGGCCACACTGGCGGCTGCGGCGTGAACTTCAACAATGGCAACCAAGACGGCCGTGACCAGAACACCCGTGTCACCCAAAAGAGCCTGCAAACCTGCGGACAAAAGAGACACGCCCCCCATCACCAAGGCCAAGACCACCGCGTGACTGAGTTTGAAAGCACTGTCGGTCAACTTGATGGACGATGCCGCCCTAGGCGCGCCTTGGCGCAGAGACAAGAGGGCCACGCTCAGCAAACTGAAGCCGGCGGCCGCCAAAGGCCAAGTCACCGTGCTCAGCAAGCTCGGCGATACCGCACCGATGACGCCCATCATCAACAGCAGGGAAGCCAAATTGGACAACAACGCGGCAGCGCTGGCACTGTGGACCAACTGAGCATCTTCTCGCGCCTTGTGACCCAAATGCGCCAAGGCGGCCGTGGAAGACACGAAGCCAGAAAAAAACCCCGCCACCGGCAATCCCCAACGAAGCCCCAACAAGCGTTGAGCCAAATGCCCCAACATGCCCACCGCCATCACCAACACCACAATGCGCCATAAGGTGGTGGGCCGCAACACGTTCCAGGGGTCCACGGCTTGGTCTGGCAGCAGCGGCATGACCACCAAGGCAGCCACGGCCAAGACCAAAGCGTCTTGCAATTCTTGCTGCGTGATCCATTCACGGGTGAACCGATGACTGATCTGCTTGAATTCCAGCAGCGTCGCGCCCAGCACGCCCAAACTCACCGCCATGTTGGCATCTTGATGCACCAAGGCAGATAACATGAGGGTGACCAAGACCGCCATTTCTCCTGTCAAACCCGGATCTTGGGGGGCGGTCGTGCGATACCCGCTGTACACCAAGGCGCCAACCGCTAAAACGGCGGCAATGAAGGGCCAAGGCCCTAAACCCCAGGCGACATAACCCAAGATCGACACCAAGGCATGGGTGCGCAAACCTGTTTTGCCCTCATCAGCATGATGGCGGCGTTCGCGAACCACACCCATCAAAATGCCAATGGCTAAAGCGGTCAATGCACCTTGCCAAGTCATCTTGAACTCAATCGTAAGCAATCACCGCCTGGCCGCCTTCGGCTTGGGCGATCCAACCGGCTATGGCCGCATCGGTCGGGAAGAACTTGGCTTGCTCCCCGAGCTGAACCTCGGCACTGGCGGCAATGCCATCGCCTTGGCGTGACAAGGTCAGGCGCACCGGCAGCCCGCGCAGCAACTCGCCTTGATCGGTCATCTCGCGCTGCGGCGGAAAGGCTTTGACCAAGCGCGCCACTTCGGGTGCGCGGCCGTTCACGGCCACGCGCAGGTATTTGCCATAGCGACAGCGGGCCGTGGGCAAGTCCCAAATCTGCTCCATCTTCAGGCGAAATCCACCCGAAAAACGATCCATCTGCATCTTGGCCATGACGATGATGAGCTCGTCTTCTTTCAAAATATGGCGTGCCGAGTTGATCAGGTTTTCGTCGGCCGTGGCCTCCATCGCCATGGTTTTGTCGTCGAGTTTGAAAATCGCCACCTTGCCGCGCTGGCCGTTGATGATGCGGATGTCGCTGACAATGCCGGCCAGCAACTGCGGCTCGCGGCTGTCGATCAAATCGTCGATCTTGCGGCGTGCAAACTGGCGCACCTCGCGCTCGACCGCATCGAACAAATGGCCCGAGAGGTAAAAGCCCAGCGCCGTTTTTTCCAGCGTCAGCCGCTCCTTGATGCCCCAGGGCATCATCTCCACCAATTGCGGCTCTTGCGTGCTGGAGCCATGATCGTCGTCGCCCATCATGTCGAACAAGCCGCCTTGGTTCACGTTGGCCAAAGTGGCCGCAGAAAATTCAAACGCCCGGTCCACCGAGGCTGAAAGCGAGGCGCGGTTCATGTGCAAGGAGTCAAACGCACCGGCCTTGATCAAAGCCTCCACCGTGCGTTTATTCAAGCGACTGCGGTCGACCCGTACGCAAAAGTCAAACAAGCTGGTGAACTGGCCGCCTTCTTCGCGGGCTTTGACGATGGCTTCAATGGCCTGCTGGCCAGTGCCCTTGATGGCGCCCAAACCGTAGCGAATGACTTTGTCCGACACTGGCTCAAAGCGATGACGACCGCGGTTCACGTCCGGTGGATCAAAGGTCAAGCCGAACTTCAAGGCGTCTTGGTACAGCACTTTCAGTTTGTCGGTGTCGTCCATTTCCACCGTCATGTTGGCGCAGAAAAACTCGGCGGTGTAATGCACCTTGAGCCAGCCGGTGTGGTACGCCAGCAAGGAGTAGGCGGCGGCATGCGACTTGTTGAAGCCGTAGCCCGCGAACTTTTCCATCAAGTCAAACACCTCGTCGGCTTTGGCTTCGCTGATGTCTTGCTTGGCGGCACCGGCGCGGAAGATGGCTCGGTGCTCGGCCATTTCTTCGGCCTTCTTTTTACCCATGGCACGGCGCAACATGTCGGCGCCGCCCAGGCTGTAGCCGCCCAAAATCTGCGCGGTCTGCATCACCTGCTCTTGGTAAACCATGATGCCGTAGGTTTCCGACAGCATCTCGGCCACCAGCGGGTGCGGGTACTCAATGACTTCGCGCCCGTGTTTACGTGCCACGAAGCTGGGGATTAGGTCCATCGGGCCGGGTCGATACAAGGCGTTCAGGGCAATCAGGTCTTCCAAGCGGCTGGGCCGGGCGTCTTTCAGCATGCGCTGCATGCCCGGACTTTCAAACTGGAACACGGCTTCGGTCTTGCCGTCGGCAAACAGCTTGTAGGTGGCCATGTCATCGAGAGCGATGTTCTCGAACGCAAAGTTCTCTTGGCCCTTGTGGCGCTGGATGATGAACTCGCGCGCGATCTCCAAAATCGTCAGCGTCGCCAAGCCCAAAAAGTCGAACTTGACCAAGCCAATCGCTTCCACGTCGTCTTTGTCGTACTGGCTCACTGCGGCGGTGCTGCCAGGCTGTTGGTACAGCGGACAAAAATCGGTCAGCTTGCCCGGCGCGATCAGCACACCGCCGGCGTGCATGCCCACGTTGCGTGTCATGCCTTCGAGCTTTTGCGCCAGCTCCAACAGAGTTTTAACGTCATCTTCTTTGGCCAGGCGCTCCGCCAAAATCGGTTCTGCCTCGATGGCGCCGGCAATCGTGATGTGCTGACCGGGCTTGTTCGGAATCAGCTTGCTGATGCCATCGCAAAATGTGTAGCTCATGTCCAGCACGCGACCCACATCGCGAATCGCCGCGCGCGCGGCCATGGTGCCGAAAGTGACAATCTGCGACACCGCATCGCGGCCATATTTGTCTTTGACGTATTCGATCACACGGTCCCGATTGGACTGGCAAAAGTCAATGTCAAAGTCGGGCATGGACACCCGCTCTGGGTTCAAGAAACGCTCGAACAGCAAGTTGTACTGCAAAGGGTCCAGGTCGGTGATCTTCAGCGAATAAGCCACCAAGGAACCCGCACCCGAACCCCGGCCCGGGCCGACCGGGCAGCAGTTGCTCTTGGCCCATTGAATAAAGTCACCCACGATCAAAAAGTAACCGGGGAAGCCCATCTTCAAAATGGTATTGAGCTCAAACTCCAAACGCTCGGCGTAACGCGGGCGTTCGGCGTTGCGCCGGTCCAAGCCAGGGTACAAATGAAGCAGGCGCGCTTCCAAGCCCTCGTTAGAGACATGGCGGAAATAATCTTCCACCGACATCACCACGCCGTTGACCGGTGGGATCGGAAAGTTGGGCAACTGCGGTTTGCCCAGCACTAGGGTCAGGTTGCAGCGCTTGGCAATCTCCAGCGTATTGGCCAGAGCGCTGGGCACATCGGCAAACAAGGCACACATTTGGGCGCTGGTTTTGAAATACTGGTCGCCGGTGAATTTACGCACCCGGCGCTGGTTGCCCAAAATTTCGCCCTCGGAAATACACACCCGCGCTTCGTGCGCTTCGTAGTCGTCTTCAAGCAGAAACTGCACCGGGTGGGTGGCCACCACCGGCAAGTTCAAACGCGCCGCCAAGCGCACCGCGCCCGCCACTTGCACAGCGTCTTCAGGCCGGCCTGCGCGTTGCAGCTCCAGGTAAAAACGATGCGGAAAAATCGAGGCCAATTGCAGCGCCACTTCGGCTGCGCGCGACTCATCACCCTGCACCAAGGCCTGACCGACCGGCCCGGCTTGCGCACCTGACAGCAAAATCAAGCCCTCGGCCAGTTCCTTCAGCCACGCCAGCTTGACCACCGCCTGCACTTTGACCACGTTTTGTGTCCAAGCACGCGCCAGCAGTTCGGACAGGTTCAAATAACCTTGCGTGCTTTGCACCAACACCACCACGCGCGAGATGCTGGTGAGCTCTGCGCCCAAGCCTTCCAAAAAAATCTCGGCACCGATGATGGGCTGCACCCCTTTGCTGCGGGCTTCGCGGTAAAACTTGACGGCGCCAAACAAATTGCTCAAATCGGTCAACGCCAAGGCGGGCAAACCGTCGGCAGCAGCAGCCTGAACCACCTCGTCAAGGCGGCAGGTGGAGTCAACCACAGAGAATTCAGAATGGAGTCGGAGATGGGCAAACATGCTGTCATTGTAGAAGCCGCCACCCTGTTTCTAAGCCCCCAGGAATGCAGTTTTCTACAATAGCGCCTGTGAACGATATTCTGAACATTTCCACTTACAAATTCACCCCCCTGGCCGACACTGCGGCCCTGCGGGATGAGCTCGAAGAGCGCGCGCTGGCCTTGAACCTGAAAGGCACGATTTTGTTGGCCGAAGAAGGCATCAATTTGTTTCTGGCCGGCCCTGCGCCAGACGTGCGCGCCTTCGTGGCCCTGCTGCAAACCGATGCGCGCTTTGCCGATATCGACCCCAAAGAAAGCTGGTCCGCCAGCCAGCCGTTTCGCAAGATGCGGGTCAAGGTCAAGGGCGAGATCATCCGCATGAACCACCCCACCATCCGCCCCGCCGAAGGCCGGGCTCCGGCGGTCGATGCGTTCACGGCCAAACGCTGGTTGGACCAAGGCCATGACGACGAAGGCCGCCCGGTTGTCACCTTGGACACGCGCAACACCTACGAGGTGGACGAAGGCACGTTTACGGGGGCGATTGATTGGCGCTTGACCAAATTCACCGAATTCCCTGACGCGGTGCAAGCGCACAAGGCCGAGCTGGCCGACAAAACCGTGATCAGTTTTTGCACCGGCGGCATTCGCTGCGAAAAAGCCACCATCTACATGCGCGCAGCCGGCCTGCCCCATGTCTACCAGCTCGAAGGCGGCATCTTGAAATACTTTGAAGAAACCGGCGGTGCCCACTACCAGGGCGGCTGCTTTGTGTTCGACGAGCGCCGCGCTTTGGGGGCTGACTTGAGTACGGTGGGTATTGCAGAATCGTCAGCCGAGGCCAACGTCGAAGGCTGAGGCTTTAAAACCGCTCATCGCGCAGCACCTGCAGCACGTCCGAGCGGAACTCGCGGCCGTACAAGATCAGCACCACCAAGGCGGTAGCCGCGATCAAGGCAAAGGGCGAGAAGAACCAGGCCATGGCGGCAAATGAAAAATAGTAGGCCCGCAAGCCATCGTTGAAGGTCTCGGCCGCCGCCCCCACCAAGGCTCCGGCCCGATTCGCCATGGCTTGGCGGTCATGCAGGCCGTCAGTAAACTCCTGCGCGGGCGGCATGGCGCCAATCACCAAGGCCACAAAAGTGTATTGCCGCATCGACCAAGAAAAGCGGAAGAAGGCATACACAAAAATCCCCATCAGCACCAAGATCTTGAATTCAAAGACCAGCATCGGGGTTTGGGTGGCAAAGGGAATTTCGCGCACCAGCTCGGCCGCTTTGTCGGTGGTGCCCATCAAGGCCAGCAAACCACCAATAATGATGATAGTGGTGGATGAGAAAAAAGAAGGTGTGTGCGACAGGTTTTGTGTGATCAAACCGTCCAACATGCGTGGGTCACGCGCTGTGGCCTGAAGCATCCACAGGCAACGGTAGCGGTTGGTCGTGGCAATCAGCGAGCGCTCGTGACGCGCCCCAAATTTGGCAAATAAGGCATAGCCAATCCACATGGCAAAAAAACTGCCCATGGCCAACCAATCGACCAGGGGCAAGAGCGTGATGATTTTCATAAGCAGATGGTACCAAGCCCAGACAGGCTGGTGTGCACTTCAGAGTGAAGGTCCGGGTCCGCAACAGCGGACCCGGACCTCACCCCATCATCAAGCGCGCAGTTTGGCGGCCATGGCGGCGACGCGTTCGCCGTAGGCTTTGGCGGTGTCCAGATCGCCTTGTGGAATGTCTTCCGCTGGGCTGGTGGGCCCGACCTGGGCCATCACGCCGGAGTTGGAGCCGATACGGTTGATGGTGCCGTCGTTCATGGACGGTTGACCGACCCAGATCATGGCTTGTTGCATGGCCAAGGTCATGAAGTACTGGATGGTCGACAGTTTGTCGCCGCTCGGGCTGGCCGAGATGGTGAAGCCGCCAGCGACTTTGTCTTTCCAGGCGCTGGTGAACCAACGCTTGGAGGTGGCGTCGGCAAACTTCTTGAACTGCCAAGAGGCCATGCCCATGTAGGTGGGCGAGCCAAAGATGATGGCATCGGCCGCGTCCAAGGCGGTCCAATCGGCTTCGGTGATATTGCCATCCGCGTCAATGGCAATGACTTGCGCATTCGCGCCTTGGGCCACAAATTGCGCCACGCGTTGGGTGTGACCGTAGCCGGAATGAAAAATAACAATGGTTTTAGCCATGAGAAAACTCCTGAAAAAATTGAGAGTGAGGTTGGAAAGAAAGAAAAATTAAGGCGCCAAATCGAACACCAGCACCTCTGCCGCTTGGCCTAGACTCAAGGTGAGCAGGCTTTCGCCTTCGATCAGCGCAGCGTCGCCAGCCTGCAGCACTTGATCGTTGACCTGCAATTGACCTTGTATCAAGTGAACATAGGCTTTGCGCGCCGGGTTCAGCGCCAAGCTTGCAGATTCGGCGCCGTCAAACAAACCAGCATACAAAGCCGCATCGGCCGAAATCTTAACGGCATGGCCCTCACCTTGGGGCGAGGCCACCAATTGCAACTGCCCGCGCTTGGCGACGGCGGGAACTGTTTTTTGCTCGTAACTGGGCTCAATGCCCGTCACATTCGGCTCGATCCAAATTTGAAAGAAATGCGTCTGCTGACCTTCAGCATGATTGAACTCGCTGTGCATCACGCCCTTGCCGGCGCTCATGCGCTGCACATCGCCCGGCGGAATGCCTTTGACGTTGCCCATGCTATCTTTGTGGGCCAAGTTGCCTGACAGCACATAGCTGATGATTTCCATGTCGCGGTGGCCATGGGTGCCAAAGCCTTTACCGGCGGCAATGCGGTCTTCGTTGATGACACGCAAATTGCCCCAGCCCATGTGCGCCGGATCGTAATAACCGGCAAACGAAAAGCTGTGAAAGGATTTGAGCCAACCGTGATCGGCATAGCCCCGCTCGCCACTGGAACGCAAAGTCAACATAGGAAACCTCTTTGAAGTCAGAACCTTGACTGTAGAGCGTTGCCTCGCGTGGAAGGTGGCAAAAATTCAGCGTCACAATTCAATATTTTTGAACTAAACTTGGTTGATCATGCAAACGCCACGCGACACCCTGACCCCCGAGGCCTTGGCGATGCTGCAAACCATTGGCAGTACCGGCAGCTTTGCCGCCGCTGCCCGCGCTCTGGGTCTGGTGCCCAGCGCCCTGACCTACCGGGTCCGGCAAATCGAAGATGCGCTGGATGTGCTGCTGTTTGACCGCAGCAGCAAACAAGCCCAGCCCACCGCTGCTGGGCAGGAGTTGCTGCGCGAGGCCTCGCGCCTGTTGAGTGATGTGGACGCGGTGGCGAACCGCGTCAAACGCGTGGCTACGGGCTGGGAAGCTGTGCTCACGGTAGCGGTCGACAGCATCATGGCGCACAACGTTGTGATGGAGTTGTGCGAGGCTTTTTTGGCGCTGAACCCTCCCACGCGCCTGCGCCTTCGGCACGAGACCCTATCGGGCACGATCAATGCCCTGACCTCAGGCCAAGCCGATTTGGCGCTGGGCGTGCTGCTGCCCACGGGCTTGACCAGCGACATCGCGCACCTGCCCCTGGGGCCAGTAGAGTTTGTGTTTGCGGTGGCGCCGCACCACCCGCTGGCCACGCTGCCCGAGCCGCTGAGCGACGAGGTGCTGCAACAGCACCGCGCTGTGGCCGTGGCCGACTCGGTGCCACGCGGCGCGGGTCTTACCGTGGGCTTGCTGGGCGGGCAAGACGTGTTCACGGTGCCCGACATGGCCAGCAAACTCGAAGCCCAGCTACGCGGCTTGGGTGGCGGTTTCTTGCCCCTGTCCATGGCCCAGCCCTACCTCGGCAGCGGCCGCCTGGTGGCCAAAAAAGTCAACCGTGCTCAACGTATAGGGGAAACTCACTACGCGTGGCGAAACAGCCGCAAAGCCGCACCAGGCAAGGCTTTGCAGTGGTGGTTAGATCAACTGCAGAGCGAAACGACACAGCGCGCGCTGCTGCAACCCCAATATCGCGTGTAGAGCGTGTAGAGTAGGTACATGACAAAACATTTCGCCATCATCGGCGCCGGCATCGCCGGCATTACTTGCGCACGCACTTTGGTCCAAGCCGGCCACCAAGTGACGGTTTTTGAAAAGAGCCGAGGCGTGGGTGGGCGCATGAGCACCCGCAGCACCCCCTTTGGCAGTTTTGACCACGGCACGCAGTACTTCACCGTGCGCGACGCCCGCTTTACACAAGCCATAGAAACCGCGCCCGGCGTGTGCAAGCCTTGGAGCGCCAACGCCGTGCGGGTGCTCGACGCCATGGGCCGCGTGGTGGAGGCCGCTTTGCCGCACCGCGAATCGCATTGGGTGGCCAAGCCCGGCATGAACGCCTTGGTCAAAGCCTGGGCCCTGCCGCTTGAAGGTCAAGTCCAAGTGAGCACCAAGGTGCTGCGCATTGCGCGCGATGCCATGAACAAAAAACAATGGCAGCTGCACACCGAGGGCGAAGACCAAGACGGGAGCAAGACCAACCATGTGTTTGCCGGCTTCGACGGCGTGCTGCTGGCCCAGCCACCGCTGCAAGCGCAAGAACTGCTGCGTACTTCAGCCCTGGCCCCTGCGCTGGTCAAGCCTTTGAACGCGGTGCAAGTGGCGCCCTGCTGGACCTTGATGGTGGCCTTTCCGAACGCCGCGCAGTCCATCACCCTGGGACCACAGTGGAACGCCGCGCGCAGCAACCACCACCGCGTGGCCTGGCTGGCACGCGAATCGTCCAAGCCCGGTCGCAACCAGTTGGAGCGTTGGACCATTCAAGCCAGCGCCGCCTGGTCACAAGAACACCTGGAAGACGCGCCTGAACGCGTGCAAGCCAAGCTGCTCAAAGCGTTTTCTGAAATCACCGGTATCCGCGCCACACCGGCCCATGCCGATGTGCACCGCTGGCGCTACGCCAAAACGCTGCAACCGCTGGGCAAAACCCATTTGTGGGATGCCAAGCAGGGCCTGGGTATTTGCGGCGACTGGTGCATCGGCCACCGCGCCGAAGACGGATTTGTCTCGGGTCTGGAACTCTCGCTAGCCGTAGCGCAGAGCGCGTAAGCCAGCCAAGCACTGCGCGCATTGCCGTCCTCTGCCGCATCCGACTATGTCGGGCGCTTTGCGCCCTCACCCACTGGGCCCTTGCATGCCGGCTCACTGGTGGCGGCGCTGGCCAGTTGGCTGGACGCCCAAGCGCATGGCGGCCAGTGGCTGGTTCGGATCGAGGACGTGGACACACCGCGCTGCATCCCCGGCGCCGCTGAAATCATCTTGCAGCAACTGGCCCTGTGCGGCCTGCACAGCGACGGCCCGGTGCTGCGCCAGTCCGAGCGCGCCGCCCATTACCAAGCCGCTTTGGACGCCTTGATCGCGCAAGGCCTGGCCTACCCCTGTGGTTGTTCGCGCAAAGAAATTGAAGCCGCGCAAAGCCAGCAACCGGCGCGCCATAGCGCTGCGGTCTACCCGGGCACGTGCCGCCCGAGCCCCTATGGCCTTGGCCTGCAAGGCAAAGCGCCGCGCGCTTGGCGCTTGAACATTCAAGCCGTGCGCGACCTCCACCACTTACCTGCTGTGACCCCATGGATGGATGCCCAATTGGGGCCGCAACAGCAAAACGTCGCCCAGGACGTCGGCGACTTTGTGCTGCTGCGCGCCGACGGCCTGTGGGCCTACCAACTGGCCGTGGTGGTGGACGACGCCTTACAAGGCGTCACCCACGTGGTGCGCGGCGCCGACCTGTGCGACAACACAGCCCGGCAAATGGTGCTGCAAAAGGCTTTGGGCCTGCCCAGACCGCAGTACCTCCACACGCCCTTGGTGCTGGCTGATGATGGCGAAAAACTCTCCAAACAAAACGGCGCGCAAGCGCTGGACTTGTCACACCCTTTGCGCGCCTTGAACGCGGCGGCAGTTCATTTGGGTTTGCCCGCGCAAACCGGCTCTGTGCAAGAGGCACTTTCGCAATGGACAGCGCTTTGGTCAACGAATGAGTCAACCCATTGAGCAGCGCTTGGGTCACGGCTTGGGGTGACCCTCTACAATTTGCTCTTTTGCACCACCCGCTTCGCGCATGACCTCCCCTACTCCGGTCTCTCCCTCTTCGTCCGATGCTCCCGTCAAACCTAAAGGCATCCCCACCGATGTCTACCTGCGCACGGTCAAAAGCTATGTTTTACGCGCCGGTCGCACCACCATTGGCCAAGCCAAAGCCTATGAGCTGTATGGTCCTGCGAATTTGCTGAACTACCAAGCCGCGCCGCTGGACACCGCTGCGGCCTTTGGCCGCGTGGCGCCGGTGATTTTTGAAATCGGTTTTGGCATGGGTGAGGCCAGCGCACACATTGCCAAAGTGCGCCCGCAAGACAATTTTTTGTGCTGCGAAGTGCACGAAGCCGGCGTGGGCGCTTTGCTCAAGCGCATTGGCGAGCAAGACCTGCACAACATCCGCATCTTGCGCCATGACGCGGTGGAGGTGATCGACCACATGCTGCCCGAAAGCAGTCTGGACGGCGTGCACATCTTCTTTCCCGATCCGTGGCACAAGACCAAGCACAACAAGCGCCGACTGATTCAAGCCGCGCTGGTGCGCAAACTTGCGCTGCGCCTAAAACCCGGCGGCTACCTGCACTGTGCCACCGACTGGCAACCCTATGCCGAGCAAATGCTTGAAGTGATCAGCGCCGAGCCCTTGCTGCGCAACACGGCCAGCGCCCAGCAACAGGGCTATGCGCCGCAACCCGATTACCGACCGCTCACCAAATTTGAAAACCGGGGCCTCAAGCTCGGCCATGGCGTGTGGGACCTGGTGTTCAAGCGCGTCTGACCATGCCGATTCCGACACGCAACGGTGTGGGCCCCAGTTGCGTGTCGCTCCCTGCGGGCCCTTGGCCCACAGTGCTCGACTTTCTGGTCGAGCGCATGCCCTACATAACGCGGCGTGAATGGACCGAGCGACTGCAAGTCCAATCGGTGCTGAACGAACAAGGTGAGCCCGTCACGGCTGCACAGACTTACACACCGCACACCCGGCTTTTTTACTACCGGCATATCGCCAATGAGCCGCAGTTGCCTTTCGAGGCCAGCATCGTGTTTGAAGACGAGCGCCTGCTGGTGGCCGACAAACCGCACTTTATGCCTGTCACGCCAGCCGGGCGCTATGTGCAGCAAAGCCTGTTGGTGCAACTGAAAAACCGCACCGGCTGCGACGACCTGGTGCCGCTACACCGCATCGACCGCGAAACTGCCGGGCTGGTCTTGTTCGGCAAACGTACAGAGGACCGTGACGCCTACCACGCGCTGTTTCGCAAGCAACAGATCCACAAGACGTACCACGCCGTGGCGCCCTACCGAGCTGAGCTGTCCTGGCCGAGGGTGCACACCAGCCGCTTGGTGAATGGCGAACCTTTCTTTCGCATGCAAGAAGCGCCGGGCCCGGCCAACAGCGAAACCCGCATCAGCCTGCTGTGCCATGAGGGCGAAAGTGCCAACCCGTGTGCCCTTTATCAACTGGAACCCGTCAGCGGCAAACGCCACCAACTGCGGGTGCACATGATGGCGCTGGGCCTGCCTTTGGTCGGCGATTTGTTTTACCCCCAGGTGCTGCGCGGCCCCGATGAGCCCGAAAACTTCAGCCAGCCCTTGCAATTGCTGGCCAAACGCATCCACTTTATAGACCCGGTGACGGGCCAAGACACGACGTTTGAAAGCCAGCTGCACTTGCGTTTGCGCTTGGGCTGACAACTCAAGAAAAAAGGCCGTTGCACTCGGAGTTCAACGGCCTTCAATTCAAGCTCAAGCAAGAGAACATTAGCCGTTCAGCTGCTGCTCCAAATCGTGCAGCACCTTGTAGCAAGGCAGCACCTGCGTCACGCTGGAGTTGGGCTCACGCCCTTCTTTGATCGCGGCGAAGAACTCGCGGTCTTGCAGCTCAATGCCGTTCATCGACACCGCCACTTTGGACACGTCAATCTGCTCTTCTTTGCCGGTGTACAGGTCGTCGTAACGGGCCAAATAAGTGCCGGTATCGCCGATGTAGCGAAAGTAAGTGCCTAAGGGGCCGTCGTTGTTGAACGATAAGCTCAGCGTGCAAATCGCGCCGTTGGCCGCTTGCAGTTGGATGCTCATGTCCATCGCAATGCCCAGGGCTGGATGGATCGGACCTTGCACCGCGTTGGCTTTGACGATGGGGCTGCCGGCTTGGTAAGCGAACAAGTCAACGGTGTGCGCAGCGTGGTGCCACAGCAAGTGGTCGGTCCAGCTGCGGGCTTGGCCCAGCGCGTTCATGTTGGTGCGGCGGAAAAAGTAAGTTTGCACATCCATTTGCTGGATGTTGAATTCACCCGCTTTGATTTTGTGGTGCACCCACTGGTGGCTGGGGTTGAAACGGCGGGTGTGACCGCACATCGCCACCAGACCTTTGGTTTGCGCCACGCGGGCCACTTCTTCGGCGTCCTTCCAGCTGTCGGCCAGCGGGATTTCCACTTGCACGTGCTTGCCGGCGTTCAAACACGCAAAGCTTTGCGCGGCGTGCATTTGCGTGGGCGTGCACAAAATCACGGCATCCACTTCGGCCAAGGCCAAGCTGTCGGCCAGGTTGGTGGTGGTGTGCTGGATGCCGTATTTGGCGGCAACTTCTTTAGTCTTGTCTAAGTCACGACTGATCAAGGAAACGACTTCAACACCGTCGATGTTCTTGATGCCGTCCAGGTGTTTGATGCCAAAGGCACCCGCGCCCGCGAGGGCGACTTTGATGGTTTTGCTCATGTGTTTCTCCAAAGGATTAAGTGTTCTCAAGAATCACGTGGCCCACCGCCGTGTTGCTGGCGGGCACATGATAAAAGCGGTGACGCAGCTTAGGCGCAGGGCCAGTGACTTGGCCGTCGTTGATATCGCTCATCGCGCCACGGGCGATCAGCCACATCACCAGCTCAATGCCTTCGCTGCCGGCTTCGCGCACGTAGTTGATGTGCGGCGTGTTGGCGCAAGCCACCGGATCGTTGATCAACTGGTCAAGCCAAGCGTTGTCCCACTCGCGGTTGATCAGGCCCGCACGCGCGCCCTGCAACTGGTGGCTCATACCGCCCGTGCCCCAGATGTGCACATGGATGTCGTCGTCATAGCTCTCAATCGCTTTGCGAATCGCTTGACCGAGCTTGAAGCAGCGCTGACCGCTGGGCACAGGGTACTGCACCACGTTGACGGCAAACGGAATCACCGGACAAGGCCAGGCGTCTTTCACCGGGTCCAGTTCGCCGCACATCAGAGACAGCGGCACGGTCAGTCCATGGTCTACATCCATCTTGTTGACGATGGTCAGGTCAAAGTCTTGTTGAATGACCGACTGCGCGATGTGCGAGGCCAGCTCGGGGTGGCCTTTCACCACGGGCACCGGTCGCGGACCCCAGCCTTCGTCAGCGGGTGTGAACTGCGCGGCCGTGCCGATGGCAAAGGTCGGGATCATGTCCAAGCTGAAGGCCGTGGCGTGGTCGTTGAAGACCAAGAAAATCACGTCGGGCTTGTTGTCCTTCATCCACTGTTTGGAGAATTCATAGCCGGCAAACAGCGGCTTCCAATAGTCTTCTTGGGTTTTGCCCAGGTCCATGGCCGCGCCAATGGCGGGCACATGCGAGGTAAAAACGGATGCGGTGATTTTGGCCATCTTCAGGCTCCCTTCTTGTGGTGGGCAGCGCCCTGGGGTTGGTTCTGCGCTTGCGCATCGCCGTTTTCACCCACATAGCGGTTGCCTTCAACACTGCGGCCGCCGCCAATCATCATGTTGCGGTATTCCTGTTCGGTCATGCCGGTCATGGAGCCGGCCATTTGCTGAAAGCTCAAACCGTCGGTGGCGCCGATCTTGGCAAGAAAGTAAATATTGCCGCCGGTGCGCATGCACCAATTCAAGTCGCGCGCCAACACGGCCTGCTTTTGCTCTTCGCTCATGGCCCACTCGTCTAGGTAAGCGCGCTCGTTGGCTTTGAAGCGCTCTCGGTTCTCGGCCTTCATCAGCGACATGCAAAACTGGTTAATCCAGTAACCTTTGCGCGACTGCTCGGCATCAAAAATGAGGGTGCCGGGCACATCCAAATAGGGTTTATCTAAAGCCACAACTTTTCCTTTATTGCAAACACTTGAAGCTGCCAGCGACGTTGATATCGCCACCTTGGTAACGTGGCACCAGGGGCCACTGGCACAACGGCCGTGAGCGCAGCAAATTGACAGGCAAGGTGACCGACTGGTCCAGCAACTCCAAAGTTGCAGGGGCTTTGCCGCGTTCCACCCAATCGGTCAAAGCGCCAAGCATGTCCACATTGGCTGGTGCGCCCGCGCCTACATGGTCCACGCCCGGTGCGGTATACAAACGCATAAAGGCCTGCGTGCTGGCCGCGCCCATTTTCTGGCGCACCGACTCGTAGTAGCCAATGCCGGCATAAGGGCTTTGCGCATAATCAGCTAAGTTTTCCATCATGATCAACTTGCCGCCACGGGCGTGAAAAGCAGACAAATCAGGGTTGGTCGAATCCATCAAGGCTGAGATTTCTTTCACCCGCGCCGCATGGTCACGCGCTTGGTAAGTGGTGACATTCAGCGAAGGGTCTCGGCCATAAAAATACTGAATGGCACCGGCACCATAGAACCAAGCAATCCCGTTGCTGGGTTGGGGCGGCAGAGAAGGTGCGGCGGCACCGGTCCACCACGCCATCCAACCGCCTGTCGCCGCAAAGGCAGGTGTCGCCTCGCCACTGGGACCGCGCCCGGGGTATTCGCGCAGGCCATTGGCCAACTCCACGTCCATGCGCAAAGGTGAACCCAAGGTTTTCACGGCTTTGACTTGCGGTGCCGTCAAACAGCTGTCGCTGGCCGCGCCTTCGCATTGGAGTTTGCGCACATCAAAAAGCTGGCGGCAACCCACCGGGTCGGACACCACACCGTCAGCCAAGCCGTCAGCCGCATCACAGGCCGCAAGCACCGCTTGGCCCACCAATTTGACTTGCGCAGGGGCCATCCAACCGCCATTCATCAAAGCCATGCCGTCGCGCAGACCCGCATGCTGCAAGCCTGTCCAGTGGATCACAGGCACGCGGCTGAAAATGCCGTCAAAGTCTTGCGGATAGCGCTGCGCCATGGTCAGCCCTTCGCGGCCACCTTCGGAGCTGCCCACGAAATACAGCTTCTCCGGCGCCTGGCCATAGCCGCGCTTCATCACCTCGACCGCCACATCGCGCACCTTCTTGTAAGACGCATGGGCAAAGTTAAGCAAGGCCTCGTCGTTCAAGGCAAAGCTTTGAGGCGGTTCGCCCGGTTTGTTTTGGTGACCCGAATCGGTACCGTAAGTCACATAGCCTTGGCTCAAAGGCACAGGCTGGTCAAAGGGCGCGGCGGGGATCATGGACAAGGCGTTGATCAAGGTGCCATTGAAACCACCTCCGCCGTACTGCACCGAACGGCCGTTCCAGGTCATGGGCAAATTGATTTGAAACTGAATCAACGGGGCCTGCGGGTCGATGGGCGCGATGGCACCCAACACACGGCAGAACTGGGGCAAGGCCGGGCTGAAGCGAGCTGCCGGTGTGGGGCCGCGCTCGGCCACAGTGGCGGCACTGGCGGCAACCAAAGTGGCTGACTCTATGCGCACTGGGCCGCTGGGCAGCGCCATGACTTGCGCCGGCAAGATGGCACCGGCCAAACCCTCACAAGCCCCTTTGAGGGGCAAGGCCTGCGGCGCTGCGAAAGCAGCGCCAGATATGACGGCGGTCGTCACTGCGGCCATCCAGGCCATGGACAGACCTGTGATTTTGGGGTGCACGATTTCTTTGCTCATGGTTTGTCTCCTGATGTTCGAGTTGTTAACTTCTTTGACCGTGGTCGTTTTCAAGCCTGCTCTTCAGGCCAGTACAAGCGCATCGGGTTATCTACCAGCAGTTTGTATTGCAGCTCAGCGGTGGTCGCGATGTGCGGAATGAAATCCACCAGCAAACCGTCGTCGGGCATGTGGTCTTTCAGGTTGGGGTGCGGCCAGTCGGTGCCCCAGAGCACGCGATCCGGAAACTCTTCGACGATGCGTTTGGCAAACGGGATCACGTCAGCGTAAGCGTTTTGTTCACCGTTCAAAGCCTTGGGGCCGGTGACCGACAAACGCTCAGGGCAAGACACTTTGCTCCACACGTTCTTGTGCTCACGCATGAACTTTTGAAACAGCGCAAACTGTGGTCCGTCAACCGGCAGTGACACATCGGGGCGGCCCATGTGGTCCACCACCACGGTGGTGGGCAGCGTGGTGAAAAAGTCCCACAACTCGGGCAAGTCCACGGCTTCAAAGTAAATCACCACATGCCAACCCCACTTCGCGATGCGGCTGGCAATTTCCATCAGTTCGTCTTTGGGCGTGAAGTCCACCAGACGCTTAACGAAGTTAAAGCGCACGCCGCGAACGCCGGCGTCGTGCATGGTTTGAATTTCTTGGTCGGTGACGCTGCGCTTGACGGTGGCCACGCCACGCGCCTTGCCGCCGGAGTGGACCAGCGCGTCAACCATGGCGCGGTTGTCAGCGCCGTGGCAGGTGGCTTGCACCACCACGTTGCGGGCAAAGCCCAGGTGATCGCGCAACGCATACAGCTGAGCCTTGGACGCGTCACAAGGCGTGTACTTGCGCTCGGGCGCAAACGGGAATTCAGCGCCCGGGCCAAACACGTGGCAGTGCGCGTCCACCGCGCCAGCCGGCACGGTAAAGCGGGGTTGGCTGGGACCGGTGTACCAGTCCATCCAACCGAGAGTTTTTTCAAATTGCATGGGTTTCTCTTGTCAATTTCTGGGGTGAATCAATCGGGTTTGATATTGGCTTCGCGCACCAATTTTTCGTAGCGCACACGCTCGGAGTGGATCAGGTTGGCAAACATCTCAGCGCTGCCGGGCACGACTTCGCCGCCCACACCGGTCATACGCTCGCGCACCTCTTTGGTTTGCAAGGCTTTTTGCACCTCGGCGTGCAAGCGCGCCACGATGGGCTTGGGCGTGGCCACTGGGGCCACCAGTCCATACCAGACCGAAGCTTCAAAGCCGGGAAAGCCGGACTCGGCAATGGTCGGGACTTCTGGAAAGTTAGCACTGCGGTTCGGGCTGAGCACGGCCAGCACTTTCAGGCGGCCGCTGCGCACCTGGGGCAAAGCTTCGAGCGCGTTGATAGCGACCAAAGGCACTTGGCCGCCAATGGTGTCGGTGATGGCCGGCGCGCCGCCACGGTAAGGAATGTGCTGCAGATCAATGCCTGCGGCGCGTGCGAACAACTCAATCGCCATGTGCGGCGTGGAGCCGTTGCCGGGTGAGCCATAGGCGATGCTGTTGGGCTTGCCTTTGGCCGCTTCAATCAGTTGCTTGATGTTGGCGTAGGGCACATTGGGGTTGGCGGCAATCACCACGGGCACACGACCGATCATGGACACGGCGACCAGTTCTTTTTCGGCATCAAACGGCACCGGCTGGTACAAGGACATATTGGCCGCCAGTGCGTTGGCCGCCATCAACAAGGTGTGACCATCGGCCTCGGCGGTGATCACCGATTTCACGGCGATGTTGGTACCCGCACCCGGTTTGTTTTCCACCACAAAAGGCTGGCCCAGGGTGGCAGACAGGCTTTGTCCGATGGTGCGTGCCACCACGTCGACCGCGCCGCCCGCGGCGTAACCCACCACCACTTTGACCGGTTTGCTGGGGTAAGAGGCAGGTTGCGCCATGCTCACCGAGGCCAGGCCTGTGGCGGCCGCGAAGGCCAAAGCCCATTGTGCAAATTTCATTCAAGTCTCCTGTGGATTATTTAATTGAAAGATTCATTCAGCTTTGGCCAAGCCACGCAAACCTGCGCGCTCAGACATGCGGCTCAGCTGACCCGAGGCGGTGACTTGATCGGCAAAGGCCGCCAAGAAAGCCTGCCCGGCTTCGCGGCCCTTGGGCACGGCGATGGCCAAGTTCTCCAGCCCCCAGCGGTCGTCAGACACTCTAAATTCAGGCAACTTTTCGCGCATCTCAAACAAAATGCCTTTGTTGGTGGCAAAGGCGTCGAGCTGGCTGGTGCGCAGCATGTGTTGCGCCACCTCCAGCGAAGCCACTGGCACCACCTGCGCTTGTTTGAACTGCTGCGTCAACACGCCTTGCGACGAGCTGCCTTGGCTCACACCCACGCGCATCCCAACGCGGTCCAATTGCGCAAATTTGGCGACTGTGGAGTTGGGCGGCAACAGCAAGCCCAGCTCCAGTTGCACCAGCGTGCGGCTGAAATCCACATCACGCGCACGGACGGGCGAGGCATTGGTGAAGGTCATGTCCACCTGGCCGCGTTGAATGGCGGTGATGATTTCAGCCACCCGCGCAAACTCCACCACCTGCACCGGTACACCGAGCTGCTGGCCCATCAGCTGGCCCAGTGACAAGGCCACGCCGGCGCGCTCACCGGTTTGCGGAAGGATTACCAGCGAGGTGGGGCTGCCCGGGTACACACCCACGCGCAAGGTGCCGGTGGGTGCCAGGGCGACGCGCGACGCATTTGAAACCGGAATCTGGATCTGTGCCGCAGGAGGTACCTGAGCTACTGGCGCCAACGGCGCACAGGCCGACAGCCACAGTGCCCAGGCCAGCAGCGCAACGCGTATCGCCGGTGTCGCCGGTGTCATTTGGCCGCGATCAGTCGATGTACTTCAGACCCGCAGCCGCCAAGGGCTCGCGCATCTTGTACATGTCCAGACCCAACACACCCGAAGCCAACTTGGCGCGTTTTTCGCCTTCATTGGCTTCACGTGCTTGCGCTGTGGCCAAGGTGAGTGCCACCATGGCTTTGGGCACACAGACCACGCCGTCGTCATCGGCCACGATGGCGTCGCCAGGTTGAATCAGCATGCCCGCGCACACCACCGGAATGTTCACTGAACCCACCGTGGCCTTGATCGTGCCTTTGCTGCTGATGGCTTTGCTCCATACCGGAAAGCCCATGCGCGTTAGCTCTTTCACATCGCGCACACCGGCGTCAATGATCAGCGCGCGTGCACCGCGTGCCTGGAAGGAAGTAGCCAACAGATCACCAAAGTAGCCGTCAGTGCAGTCGGCGGTGATAGCCGCGATCACGATGTCGCCGGGTTGAATCTGTTCCGCCGCCACGTGCATCATCCAGTTGTCGCCGGGGTGCAGCAGCACCGTCACGGCCGTGCCCGAGACTTGCGCACCCGCATAGATCGGGCGCATATAAGGTTTCATCAAACCCAAGCGGCCCATGGCTTCGTGCACCGTGGCTGAGCCCAATGCGGCCAAGCTGTCGGTGGCTGCGCGGTCTGCGCGGGTGATGTTGCGGTACACAACGCCGAGTTCGTACATGGTGATCTCCTGGGTCTCTTGGGGTGGGTGGGGTTTCAACGGCCTTTGGCCGTCAATTGCGCATCCAGGCGCGAGAACACGCGACGCGCATTGCCTTCGTAAATCTGAAAGCGGTCTTCATTGCTCAAAATATTGCTCGACTCGATGTAGCGCTTGGTGTCGTCGTAGTAGTTACCGGTTTGCGGGTCGATGCCGCGCACCGCGCCAATCATCTCGGAGGCGAACAACACGTTCTTTACCGGAATCACCGTGTTCAGCAAGTCGATACCGGGTTGGTGGTACACGCAGGTGTCAAAGAAAATGTTGTTAAGCAAATGCTCTTCAAGCAATGGCTTTTTCAGCTCCTGCGCCAAGCCGCGGAAACGGCCCCAGTGGTAAGGCACAGCGCCGCCGCCGTGCGGGATCAAGAACTTGAGCGTCGGAAAATCTTTGAACAAATCGCTGGTCAGGCACTGCATGAAAGCGGTGGTGTCGGCGTTCAGGTAATGCGCGCCGGTGGTGTGGAAGCAGGCGTTGCAGCTGGTGCTGACGTGGATCATGGCGGGGATGTCGTACTCCACCATTTTTTCGTAAATGGGGTACCAGGCTTTGTCGGACAGGGGCGGCGAAGTCCAGTGACCGCCCGAAGGATCGGGGTTCAGGTTGATGCCCACGTTGCCGAACTGCTCCACGCACTTGACCAGCTCGGGGATGCAGGTGGCCGGGTCGACACCGGGCGACTGGGGCAACATGGCCGCAGGCACAAAGTTGTCGGGAAATAATTGCGCCACGCGAAAGCACAGCTCATTGCAAATGGCCGCCCACGTGGCCGAAACATTGAAGTTGCCAATGTGGTGCGCCATGAAGCTGGCACGCGGGCTAAAGATGGTGATGTCCGAGCCGCGCTCTTTCATCAAACGCAGTTGGTTGTTTTCAATCGTTTCACGCAACTCGTCGTCGCTGATTTTCAGGTCTGAGACTTTGGGCATCAATGCCGGATCTGCAATGCCCGCAATTTGCTGGTTGCGCCAGTTTTCCAGGGATTTGGGGGCCGTGGTGTAGTGGCCGTGGCAATCGATGATCAAAGGGTTTTTCATGGCGCATCTCATAGAGAAAAGGACTGTGTGGATTGTGGCGCCCCACCCCCTAGAACCCAAGCGTCAGCCCGATCTAGCAGATAGATCAAAACCGCATAACCAATCCAAAGGTATGTAAAATTTGACCATGGACCTCAAACAGCTTGAATATTTTGTGCGCGTGGCCGAAATGGGCAGTTTTACCCGCGCCGCCGTGGCACTCAACGTGGCCCAACCGGCCCTGAGCCGCCAAGTGCGCTTGCTCGAAGTCGAGTTGCGGCAAAACCTCTTGGTGCGCAACGGGCGCGGCGCCACGCCCACCGAAGCCGGACAGGTGCTGCTGGAGCATGGCCGGGGCATCTTGCACCAGGTTGAGCGCGCCCGCGAAGAACTCGGCCGCGTGCGCACCGGCCTCACTGGCCGCGTGGCCCTGGGCATGCCGCCCAGCGTGGCTCGGGTGCTCACAGTACCCTTGATGCGCGCCTTCAGGCTGGCCCTGCCCGAAGCGCGCCTGTCCATCAGCGAAGGCCTGACCACCGCCATGCAAGAAGGCTTGCTGCATGGCCGCTTAGACATTGCCATGCTGTACAACGCCAACGCCAGCAACGGCCTGGAGCTGACGCCACTGGTACGCGAAGAACTGCTGCTGGTGCAAGCCCGCCCCCCCGGCTTGCAAGAAGACCCTCCGCCCCCGCCCATCGCCTTGAAAGACCTGGCCGCCCTGCCTTTGGTGATTCCGAGCCGGCCCAATGCGATCCGCATGCACGTGGAGTCGGAGTTGGCGCGCGTGGGCTGCCAACCGCAGATTGCGTTTGAGATCGACGGCGTGCCCGCGATTTTGGAGCTGGTGGCCGATGGCGCAGGCGCCGCGATTTTGTCGCGCAACGCGGTCGCGCGCTCCATCAACCCCTCGGCCTTCAGCGTGCGCCGCATCAACGCGCCGGCGCTAACCATCGCGCTGAGCACCGCCATCAGCTCGCTGCGGCCAAGCACGCTGACGCAGCAAGCCACCTTGAATTTGATTCGCGAAACCGCACAACAACTGCTGACCTCAGCGGAATAACACCATGCACCCTCACGTCTGCCCAACAAGCGCTTCTGTCGCCAAGCTCAGTCTATGGACTTTGCTGACGGTTGCACTGATCACACCACTGGCACAAGCACAAACCCCTTACCCCAGCAAACCCATCCACTTGGTCGTGCCCTTCACGCTAGGGGGGTAGCAGCGATATTTTGGCGCGCTCCATCGCGCAGGAATTGACCAAAGCCTGGGGTCAAAGCGTGATCATTTACAACGTGCCCGGGGCAGGCGGCAGCATCGGCGCCGACAAAGTGGCCAAAGCGCCCGCCGACGGCTACACCTTGCCAATGGGCCACATTGGCACATTGGCAGTCAACCCCAGCCTCTACCCCAAACTGCCCTACAACCCAGTGAAAGACTTTGCTCCTGTGGCCTGGGTTGCGCGTGTGCCCAATGTGTTGGTGGTCAACCCTGCGGTGCCGGCTAAAACCGTGAAAGAACTGGTGGCCTATGCGCAGTCCAAGCCTGGCCAACTAAGCTACGGTTCGGGCGGCAATGGCAGCGCCACCAATCTGGCCACCGAGTATTTCAAAATGCAAGCGGGCATCGCCGTCGTGCACATCCCGTACCGGGGCACAGCCCCTGCCGTGACCGATTTGATCGGCGGCCAAATCCAGATGCTGTTCGCCGGGGCACCCGCGTTGATTGGGCACATCAAAAGCGGACAACTGCGCGCCCTGGCCGTCTTCAGCCCCAAGCGCCTAGAAGCCATGCCCGACCTGCCCACGGTGGCCTAAGCCGGTTACAAAAACTTTGAAGCGGACCAGTGGTATGGCGTGGTCGCCCCCGCGGGCACACCCAGAGATATCGTGCAAAAACTCAATGTGCAAATCAACGCAGCCTTGAATTCAGTCGAATTGAAAAAACGTTTGACCACCGAAGGCGCTGTCGCCAT
The DNA here is from genome assembly GCA_947452785.1 of Comamonadaceae bacterium. GTDB lineage: Bacteria > Pseudomonadota > Gammaproteobacteria > Burkholderiales > Burkholderiaceae_C > Limnohabitans_A. Next base: position 54,536 of record CANGDZ010000008.1, read on the forward strand.
GCCCGAAACGCCCGAAGTCTTTACTCAACTGATCGTGAGTGAAATCGACCGCTGGCAGCCGGTGATCAGCTCAGGCAGGGTGAAGGCGGATTGAGATTCGGCAGACCCACGCACCGAACCAGTCCATCACAAGGTTGGTGATGCGCCATGCAACAACGTGAAGTCGGCTTTAACAGGTCAGTTTCACTGCACCTCAATGCCGGCCATGGGCACATAAACGCGCCACTTTTCGCGCTCCTGCCGCTCACCAGCCAGCAATTCGGCTAGGCTGATTTTTTGCGGCGCAAAGGCAAACCCCTCCAGTCGTGACTTGATGGGGTCCGTGGTTACCGCTTCGTTGACCCAATCGTTCAAGCGCTGCTGAATCTCAAGGGGTGTGGCCGCAGGCACTGCAATACCCAAGAATCCTCCTTGAATATTGAAGTTGGGATAGGTCTCCGAGATCATCGGGATCTGGGGGTATTTTTTCAATCTCGCGCTACTGTGAACCACCAATGCGCGCAACACCTTGGAGGCCACGAAGGAGTCCCCTTGCACCGTGTCGGTGAAGATCACTTGAATCTGACCGCCCAGCAACTCCGACATCGCTTGATTGACTTGCTTGTAGGGGATGGGGGTCAGGTTGATGCCGGCTGTTTGGGCAAACAAGGCGCCAGTAACTTGTGACGTAGCGTTGAAATGACCGTAATTGATTTTTCCGGGGTTGGCCTTGGCAGCGGCAACAAAATCCTGCAACGTGGCCCAGGGAGCGTCCGGTCGCACCAGCATGTAGGTCGAGCCCGGACCAAACGAGCCGACCAAACGGAAATCTTTCTCCGGGTCATAGGGCAATTTCTTGAACAGGCTCGGATTGGCCAAATGGGTAGACGTGGTGGCCAGCAGCATCACGGAACCATCCGCAGGGGCTTTTCGCACCGACTCCACCCCAATTACCCCATTGGCGCCAGCCCGGTTCTCCACGACCACCGCTTGCCCCGTTTTACGGGTAATGAAATCAGCAAGCATGCGCGCTGAAATGTCCCCTGAGCCACCCGGACCAAAAGGCACAATGATCTGAATTTGCTTGGTTTGGGACCAAGCAGAGGGCAGCGCAGCCAAAGGCAAAGCCCCGATCCATTCTGCAAACTGGCGTCTTTTCATGGTTTTTCTCCGTCAAGTGGTGTGTTGAAACCCTGGCAAATTTCTTGAGTGTGCTCACCGACATGCGGCGCTCGGTGAACAACGGGGGGGCGGCGGCCATCGAAGGACACCGGTAAACCCACGACTTTCATATCCAGATCTGGAATGTTCTGAAAAATTCCAATCTCATGGGTTTGCGGTTGGGCCATGACCTGCTCAAAGTTATGAATCGGGGCACAAGGAATACCCAAGCCCTCAAGCAAATCGTTCCAATAATCCGTGGTTTGCGAACGGAAAATAAGTTCCATCTCGGGTATCAAACTGGCCTTGTTTTTCACGCGCAGTGCGTTGCTGGCATACAAGGGATCGCGAGCCCAATCGTCCCTGCCCAGGGCGATCACCAGTTTGGTAAACAATCGGTCATTGGCAGCCGCCACAACCACTTCACCGTCCAGGGTCGGGAGTGCCTGAAACACGACCACATTGGGATTGCCACTGCGGTGACGAGCGGGTTGTTTTTGTGTGGCTTGGTAGCCGGCCATCATCACCTGCAACCAGCCCATCGCCGTTTCGAACAACGAGGTGTCAACGACACAACCTTTTCCCGTTTGCTGGCGTTGATACAAGGCGGCAATACATCCCAGAGCAGCCCAGATGCCCGTACCCAAATCCAGCACCTGCATCCCAACGCGTGAAGTAGGACCATTTTCATCGCCATTGACACTGAACAACCCGGCAAACGCCTGGATCATGGGCTCATAACCAGGATCGAGTTTTTTGGGCCCTTTATGACCGAAGGCCGTCAAGGAGCAATAAACCAGTCGTGGATTGGGGGGGCACACATCACCAGAACCCAGGCCCAATTCGTCCAGCAAACCTGGACGCATATTCTGGATAAAGACATCGGCCTCAGAAAGGTAGCCGTGCAGCCAGCGGATGTGTTCAGGATTTTTGACATCCAGGGCAATGCTCTTTTTCCCATGGTTCATGGCCTGGAATGTCGTGGCAGTCCCCTTCCAAAAGGGTGGACCCCAACCCCGGGCATCGTCACCCGTTTCTGGCCGCTCAATTTTGACCACCTGCGCCCCCAAGGATGCCAGAATTTCACTCGCATAGGGGCCGGCAATGTTCTGCCCCATTTCGACAACCCGAATACCGCTCAAAGGCAATTTAGATGTTGTGGGCATGCTCATTGACCTGTGAAGTGAGGTTGACGCTTTTCGAGAAAGTGCTGGACGCCCTCTTTGAAATCAAGCGTATCTCTGCACAAAGCAATTTCCCTGTCCGCCATGTGGGTGGCTTGCCCAAAGGTCTGATAACGCGCTTGCAGCAGTTGCCGCTTAATGATGCGCATCGATCTGGGCGAGCAAGAGGACGCCAGGTCCTTTGCGTATTTCATGACGGCATCCAAGAATCCTTCAGCAGGCAGCAACAGCGCCATGCCCATCTGACTGGCCTCTTGACCGTCCACCGTGCGTCCGCTCAACAACAAATCGGTGGCATGCAAGGGCCCTATCAACCGAGGCAACAACCAGGCCAATCCGTGCTCTGCCACAAGACCTCTTCGAGTGTAGGGCGTCGCCACTTTCGCGCCGCTGGCGATGTAGCGCACATCACAATAAAGCGCAAGGCACAGGCCTACGCCAACGGCTGCGCCGTTGATGGCGGCAATCAAGGGTTTGTCAAAACCAAACAGGTAACCATAACGTTGCAACAAATCCTCTTGTGAGTCCGTTGCAAAGGCCTTACGTTGGGCCGACCCCAATACCGTCATATCCATGCCGGCACAAAATCCTTTTCCAGCACCGGTTAGCACGAGGCAGCGAACATCGACATCCTGCTGTGCATGTTCAAGGACCGCTTTGAGTTCCAACTCCAGGTTCGGTGTCCAAGCATTGAGTCTCTCGGGTCGGTTGAAGGTGATGAGGCCCACACCCTCTTGCACCGTGTAAATCAGTTCTGTCCATTTCACATGTGGCCTTTGCGCAAAGTTGACTCTGAATTCAGTATCCCCGTGAGGTGCACAAATGACAATAGAATGATTTCGGTATTCGAAATCATGACATCAAACGCCAAATCCACTTCCGCCTCTAGTCGACAGCAAACGCATCAGACGGGCGTATTTGTGCGGACCACGCCTGGCAGTCAATCTCTGGAAAGAGGGCTGAGCATCTTGCGAACCTTCAGGCAAGGTGTGGGCCTGCTGACGAATGCAGACATTGCTGAGCGCACAGGCCTGGTACGCCCTACGGTCAGCAGGCTTTGTCGGTCTTTGGTGGAGTCGGGTTTCCTGGAGTACGACATTCAGCGCCGAGGTTACCGATTGAGCATTGCCAGCCTGAGCCTGGCCTTGTCTTTCCGCTCATCCGAGCCGGAGCTGGAAAGCGCACTCGCTTTGATGCGTGAACTCGCGCAAGGCCGGCAAGTCAATGTAGGAATCGCCACGGCAGACCACGATGAAATGGTCTACCTGGAGTCAGTTCGTTTCAGCCGCAAAGGCATCTTTCGCCGAATTGTCGCGGGCAGCCGAATTCCCATCCCAGTCACCTCGTTGGGATGCGCCTATCTGGCAGGACTGGATCCTGTACAACGACAACTCTGGATGGAAAGATGGAGCCTTGAGCAAGCTAAGGATTGGCCGCAACTCGACAAGCGCATTCAAAAGGCCTTGCGTCAATATCGCGTCCAGGGCTATTGCTATGCCCAGTGGCAAGCCGGCATGGGAGCCGCGGCGGCGCCCATTCATTCGCCCAGCGGAAGAACCTACGCCATCAACATCAGTTTCCCCGTGGGTTCGGGCGACTCAGAAAACGTCCTGCTCCATCTCTACGCACCACTGTTGCTCGAACTGGTGGCACAGATTCAACACCATTGGTCGTTGCCTAAAGCCCCTTGAGCGCAGCCCGACAGAATTCATGCGGATGCTCACCCTGTGGGCTTGAAGACCCGCTCGGTCGAAGCTGGGTTGTTCAACAATTTGGCCTCCGGTCTGCGCGGCCTGACCACCAATTCGCCGCCGCAATTAGGACACACGCCGCCCAATGTATGTTGTGCACAATCCGCGCAAAAAGTGCACTCGAATGAACAGATGCGCGCTTGCGTGCTGCCTGGCGGCAGGTCGCGGTTGCAGCATTCGCAGTTGGGCCTTAGTTGCAACATGGTGGGATAAAAAAGAGGAAGCCGACACAATTGAATTCTAAACAATTCTATTTTCAGAAGAAATTCATTCTCTTCGTTGATCCACTACGGGCTAGCAAGTGAAACAAGCCCTATAAAATCACGGCATCTCACCCCAGCGCCCTGTGCGCTGCAACAAAGGAAATACATGGGCGCGCAATGGAAAGCTAAGGGCAAAGAATTGGCGGCGAATGCCAGAGGACAGATGTTTGGCAAGTTGGCCAAAGAGATCATGGTCGCGGCGCGCGCGGGTGCCGACCCGTCGCTCAACTCCAAGCTGCGCTTGGTGTTAGAGCAGGCGCGCAAGGTGTCCATGCCCAAAGAAACGCTGGAGCGCGCCATCAAGAAAGGCGCAGGCCTGACCGGTGAAGTTGTGAATTTTGAGCATGTGATGTACGAGGGCCACGCCCCTCATCAGGTGCCGGTGATGGTCGAATGCCTGACCGACAACGTCAAACGCACGGCACCCGAAATGCGGGTGCTGTTTCGTAAAGGGCAAATGGGCACTTCAGGCTCCGTGGCTTGGGACTTCAACCACCTGGGCATGATCGAAGCCGAGCCTGCAGCACCAGGCGCAGACCCCGAGTTGGCCGCCATCGAAGCGGGTGCGCAAGACTTTGAGGCCGGCGAAGACGGCGCCTCGATGTTTTACACCGACCCAGCCGACTTGGACTTGGTAAGCCGTGCCCTGCCGGCGCAGGGCTTTACCGTGTTGTCCGCCAAGCTGGGCTACAAGGCCAAGAACCCTGTTGATCCGGCCAATTTGACGCCTGCGCAACTGGAAGAAGTGGAAGCCTTTTTGGCCGCCATGCACGCCCATGACGATGTGCAAAACATGTTTGTCGGCCTTGCTGACTGATCCGCCATGACCGCTACGCTTGCCCCCACCCTTACCCCCTTGAGCTGGTCGACCGAGTTGCATACTGGCGACAGCCGCATGGACGGGACGCACGAAGAATTCGTGACGATGCTGAACCAAATTCTGGCCACACCCCAAGACCAGCAGCTGCCGTTGTATCTGGCCTTTTTGTCGCACACGGTGGAGCACTTTGCGCAAGAAGAGCGCTGGATGCTGGCCACCGGCTTTTCTGCCGACAACTGCCACGCCAGTCACCACGCCACGATTTTGGAAACCATGCGCGCGGTGCAAGTGCATTACGAAGGCGGCGACACCGAGATCATCACCCGACTGGCCGAGGCGCTGGGCGAGTGGTTTCCAGGTCACGCCAACAGCATGGACGCAGGTTTGGCGCAGCACCTGAAATCGGTTCAGTTCGACAGCGTGAGCGAAACACTGGCCGATCCCTCGGCCATTCAAAACGTGACCATGTCGGGTTGTGGCAGCGTCAGCTGCAGCTGACCAAGCCCATTAACCTATTCAGCCGACCTTTAAACCAGCTTGCGCAATTCGGTCTTGAGCACTTTGCCGTAGTTGTTCTTCGGTAAAGTGTCCACCACCTCGTAGCGTTTGGGGCGTTTGAAGCGGGCGATGTGTTCCAGGCAATACGCGTCCAGCGCATCGATGCGCAAAGTCTGCCCCGGCTGCGGCACGCAAAACGCCACCACCACCTCGCCCCATTCGGCATCGGGCGCACCCACCACCGCCACCTCAGCCACGCCGGGCGCTTGCAGCAACACCTCTTCCACTTCACGCGGATAGATGTTCGAGCCACCGCTGATGATCATGTCTTTGCTGCGGTCTTTCAGGGTCAGCAACCCGTCCGCATCCAGGGCGCCCATGTCCCCCGTCCACAACCAGCCACCACGCAAGGCCGCGGCCGTGGCCTCGGGGTTGCGCCAGTAGCCCGTCATCACGCTGTCGCCTTGAATCAACACCTCGCCCACTTCGCCGGTCGGCAAGTCAATGCCCTGCGCATCGGCCACGCGGATACGCACCGAAGTTTGGGCAAAACCCACGGAGGCCAAACGCTCGGCATAACGCGGGTGAGCGGTGTCCTGAAGGTGCGCACGCGACAAGGCTGTGCCCACCATCGGGCTTTCGCCTTGGCCAAAAATTTGCACGAAGCGCGGCCCCATGAGCCGCAGCGCGCGTTGAATGTCGGCCGCATACATGGGCGCACCGCCATAAACAATGGTTTTGAAAGATGCCGCGCATTGCGCTGGCGACAGCTGGGCCGCTTCGGCGTGGTCGACCAAGCGCTTGACGATGGTGGGTGCCGCAAACAAGGACAAAGGCCCCATCTGCTGCCCCAACGCAAACAGCTCCGCAGCATCAAAGCCACCCGACACCGGCACCACGTGGCGCGCCCCCGCCATCAGATGCGCAATGGCATACACCCCCGCACCGTGAGACATGGGCGCAGCGTAAGCGATGGCATCGTGCGCATCAATCGCGTCCACATCGTTGAAGTAGCCCATGCCCATGGTGCGCAGATTGCGGTGCGTGATCATCACGCCCTTGGGCCGTCCGGTGGTGCCGCTGGTGTAAAAGAGCCAGGCCGTGTCGTCGGCCTGCCGGGGCGAAATCGGCAGTGCGGGGGCCGAACTATTCAGGTCTGAGGAGTCACCCCACGTCGGCGCTTGCTCCACATCGCTCACGCCTTTCAAGCCTTGCACACCGGTCAACACCGACAGGTCGGGCACCACGTCCGACGTGACAAAGGCCCAGCAGGCTTGGGCGTTGTCCACAATCCACTGCATTTCTTTAATATGCAACTTGGCATTGATCGGCACCACCACCAAGCCGGCCCACCAGGCCCCGAACATCACTTCCAAATACCGGGGGTGATTGCGCATGAACAAAGCCACCCGATCGCCAGGGACAAAACCTTGAGACTGAAACCAACCCGCCCAGGCGGCGCTGCGTGCCGCCCATTGGCCATAATTGGCCACGCAGTGCGGACCACTGAAGATGGCGGGCCGCAAGGGGTCCCTTCGCGCAACGCGTTCAAGTAAGTACGCCAAATTCATGGTTGGCTTGTCTCCACGGAATTAATTTCAACAGGGGTGTAACTTGTTTCACAGCCCCAGCGCCGGGACAAGGCTACCATTGGGCAGTTTCTTACCCTGTCGCTCAGGCGTTGGGCGCAACCAAAATCCATCCTTCTCGGAGACCTCACCCCATGTCCGTTATCACCACCATCGAAGATCTGCGCGTTCTGGCTGAAAAGCGGGTGCCGCGCATGTTCTACGACTACGCCGACAGCGGCTCCTGGACGGAGAGCACCTACCGCGCCAACGAAAGCGACTTTCAAAAGATCAAACTGCGACAGCGCGTGGCCGTCAACATGGAAGGGCGCAGCACCGCCACCACCATGGTCGGCCAGCCCGTGGCCATGCCCGTAGCCATTGCCCCTACCGGCCTGACCGGCATGCAACACGCTGACGGTGAAATCTTGGCCGCGCGCGCCGCCAAAAAATTTGGCGTGCCCTTCACCCTGTCCACCATGAGCATTTGCTCCATCGAAGACGTGGCCAAGCATGCCGGCGAAGGCTTTTGGTTTCAGCTGTATGTGATGAAAGACCGCGCCTTCATTGAGCGCCTGATCGACCGCGCCAAAGCCGCCAACTGCGCGGCCTTGGTGCTGACGCTGGACCTGCAAATTTTGGGTCAACGCCACAAAGACCTGAAGAACGGCTTGTCCGCGCCGCCCAAGCTGACGATCGCCAACATGATCAACATCGCCACCAAGCCACGCTGGGCGCTGGGCATGCTGGGCACGCCACGGCGCCAGTTTGGCAACATCGTGGGTCACGTCTCGGGTGTGGCCGACATGAGCAGCCTGAGTTCGTGGACGGCACAACAGTTTGACCCATGTCTGAACTGGGGTGATGTGGAGTGGATCAAAAAGCGCTGGGGCGGCAAGCTGATTTTGAAAGGCATTCAAGACGTCGAAGACGCTTACCTTGCGGTGCAGTCGGGCGCAGACGCGCTGATTGTCAGCAACCATGGCGGGCGCCAATTGGACGGCGCGCAAAGCAGCATCGAAGCCCTGCCCGCCATCGTCGACGCCGTAGGCTCACAGATTGAAGTGCACATGGACGGCGGTATCCGCAGCGGCCAAGACGTGGTCAAAGCCCGCGCCTTGGGTGCGCGTGGCGTCTACATTGGCCGCGCCTTTTTGTATGGCTTGGGCGCCATGGGCGAACAAGGCGTGAGTAAGGCGTTGCAGATTATTCACAATGAACTGGATCTGACCATGGCCTTTTGTGGCCGCACGCAAATGGACACCGTCGACAAAAGCATTTTGCTGCCAGGGACTTTTCCAGTTTGAACTTTCGCACTCACACGGACACCGTCGTCGATGTCGTCTACCTTTGGGTGAACGGCAACGATGACCATTGGCGCAGCAAGCGTCAGGCGGCCTCCAACCGCTCATCGCTGCAAGATCAACAAGACCTGGCGCTGTATGGCGATGTCGAAGGCCGTTACCGCGACAACGAAGAGTTGCGCTTCAGCTTGCGCGCGCTGACGCAGTTTTTCCCGAACCACGGTCATGTCTACATCGTCACCGACCACCAAGTGCCCGATTGGCTGGCCTTGTCTGACCGGGTAAGCATCGTCGACCACCGCGATTTGATTCCGCACGCCGCATTGCCCACCTTCGATTCCAGCCACATCGAGTCCTACATTCACCGCATCCCGGGTTTGTCTGAGCATTTTTTCTACTTGAACGACGACGTGTTCTTTGGCGCCCCGGTGGATCTGGCCGATTGGTTTTCGCCCAATGGAATTTACGTGACCTGGTCCGACGATGCCATGGTCAGCAACGAGCCCATGCGGCGCGATGCCACTTCCCTGGAAAACGCCTGCCGTCTGTCCGAGCAATGGCTGCGCACCCATGACAGCGCGGCCATAGACCCGGCTTATGCGCACACGTTTCGCACCTTTGCGCATGCGCCTCGCCCCTTGTGCAAGTCGCTGCTGTTTCAACTGGAACAAACCGCGCCAGACATGTTCGAGCGGGTGCGCTCCACCGTGTTTCGCAGTTGGGACTGCCCCACCATCGTCTCTGACTTTGTCCTGCGTTGGGCCTTGGCGCAAGGCATGGCCCAGGTGCGGGATTACCGCCATACCTATGTGTCGATCGGCGACGACGATGCGAGCGAGCAACTGAGCCGCTTAGCGCGCAACTTTGGTGAGTTGGACTTTTTTTGCGTCAATGACACCACCGACAACGCCCATGAGGATGATCCCCGTTTAGCGGATTTACAGCGGGCTTTGCAGGGCATGCTGCCCCAGGTGTCCGAATTCGAAATTTCAAGTGACCGGCTTGAAACGCCACAGGACCTTGCGCTGGGCGTCCAACAATTCCAAAACGCCCAGGTGTAGCCGCGCTGAACGTGTGTTGTCCAAGGCCTTGAGGTAACGCTGCTCGGTGTCCATGGCTTCGGGCTCGCACAGCATGCGGGTGGTGGCGGTGGATTTGAATGTCAACGCTTGCGCAGTGAAATCAACCTGACTGGCATACCCATTGCAACCGGCAAAACCCGAGGCGCGACGCCCATCTTGAAAGCTCAAACTCACCGGCTTGCGGTCTTGCGGTGCGGCCACATCCACCCAGGTCAAGGGCGTCACAGCGCTCACGTTTACGCCCGTTTCGGCCACACCCCCCAGCGGCACGCAGCCAGCAACGCCCAGCATCCAGGCCAAGGCCAAGCCCAAGCCCATGCCCGTGCCCGTGCCCCACATCCTTGGCTTGGTTTTGTTTAAAATTTTCATGACTTTCCCTGTTGATCCTGCACGATGCTGTTGATCGCCGGCCCGGATCGTAAGGGCTAAACCCAGCCTCGCGGCAAGCAAAGTGTTACAGCACGTTATCCTCCTAAGGTGCCCGATTCCAATTTGACTGCGCCGGCCGTTCCCCGCCGCATTGCCCACCTCGACATGGACGCGTTTTACGCCTCTGTGGAGTTGCTGCGCTACCCGCAGCTCAAAGGCTTGCCGGTGGTGATCGGTGGTGGGCGCCGCAAAGAAGACGACCTGCTGGGCCGCCTGCGACTGGCCTACCCCGAGCAAGAATGGAGCGCTGAACACCTGGCTGAAATCCCGCTGGACTTTTTCCCGCGCATCGCCGGCTATACCGGCCGCGGCGTGATCACCACCGCCACCTACGCGGCGCGCAAATTCGGCATCGGCTCGGCCATGGGTTTGATGAAAGCCGCCAAGCTGTGCCCCGAAGCGATTTTGCTGCCGGTGGATTTTGACCAATACCGGCACTATTCGCGCAGCTTCAAAGCCATCATCACCGACATCGCCCCGTTGATGGAAAACCGCGGCGTGGACGAGGTCTACATCGACTTCACCCACGTGCCCGGTGGCCAGCGCGACGGCGGGCGGGTGCTGGCCCGCTTGATCCAGAAAACTATTTTTGAATCCACGGGTCTGACCTGCTCGGTGGGCGTGGCGCCGAACAAACTGATCGCCAAAATGGCCAGCGAGTTCAACAAACCCAATGGCATCTCCATCGTGCACGAAGCCGATCTGCAAACCCTGATCTGGCCCCTGGCTTGCCGCAAGATCAACGGCATTGGCCCCAAGGCTGACGAGAAACTGCAAAAACACAGCATCCACACCATTGGCGATCTGGCCGCGCGCGACCGCTTTGAGTTGATGGAGAATTTTGGCAAGGTCTATGGCGCCTGGCTGCATGAAGCCGCCTGGGGCCGCGACGACCGGCCGGTGAGCATGGACAGCGAGCCTGTCAGCATGAGCCGAGAGACCACCTTTGAGAAAGACCTGCACGCCGTGCGCGACCGCCAAGAGTTGGGCCAAATTTTCACCAAATTGTGCGAGCAAGTGGCCGCAGACCTGCAGCGCAAAGGTTATGAAGGCAAAACCATCGGCATCAAACTGCGCTACGACAACTTCCAAAGCGTGACCCGCGACCAGACGCTGGAGCTGTACACCGCAGACGCCGCCACCATCCGCCAAGTGGCAGGACAATGCCTGAAGCGAGTGGATTTAACGCGGCGCCTGCGCCTTTTGGGCGTGCGGGTGGGCTCGCTCGTCAAGGCGGGGGCAGAACCTACCGTGATCAATCACCCCATGACCGCGGAGGAGACAGGTCATGGACGTCAAGCGCAACTGCTGTTCACCGACGAATGAGGTGCGCATCCCGCCTCAGTGACTGTGCAATTTCTCTTGCAGCCAGACTTTGATGAGAGACTGATAAGGCACATCCCGGGCATTGGCCGCCACCTTGATGCTGTCGAGCAAATGCTGGGGCAGGCGCAGCGAGATGGTCTTGGTGGTGGGGCGTAAGTTGGACAACTTGACCTTTTGCGCCTTTGCCCAGTCCAAGTGCACAGTAGAGTCTTGCCCATGCGGATCTGACTCCCAATAGGCGCGCGCCTGTGCCTCTGTCTTGAACGTGGGGATTGGTTGTTTAACTGTCTGCTTGCTCATAAACACTGCGCTCCTTTCTGTGCATATCTCGCGCGGAAATCACGCGAATCAACTCCCCCGATCGGCGCAGCGTGAACGTGATGTGCAATCGCCGCCCTTCATCTGTCATCCCCAACGCATGACACCGTGCCTCGCTCTGGCTGTGCCCCGCATCGTCCAACAATAGCAAAGGGGCATTAAAAAAAACCTGCTCTGCCTCGGCCATGCTCACCCCGTGCTTGTCGTTCTTGCGTTCATTGCCCGCATCCCACTCAAAGCCGACGATGGCGGAGAAATCAATCATGATATGTATATTACGATCATATACGCCAAATGTACAGACCCAACCCAACAGGCAATGCACACCGGTCAAAACCGGGACAAGGCCACTACCGGCAATCGGCTACATTGACCAAACAGGAGACACCCCATGGACAAACTCAGCTGCTTTTCCCTCTCGATTGAAAACCACGTCGCCCACTTGGTGCTGAACCGCCCCGAGGCGATGAACACCATGGGCCCGACCTTCTGGAAAGAATTGGACGCGGTGCTCAAGCGCCTGCACAGCGCGGGCGAAGCTCGCGCCTTGGTGATTTCCAGCACCGGCAAGCATTTTTCAGCCGGCATGTCTTTAGACACCTTCAGCAGCGCCATCCAAATGGACGACCATAGCCCCGAAGGCCGTGCGGCGATTTTTGATTCGCTCACCGACATCCAAGCCACCTTCACCCTGCTCGAAACCCTGCGCATTCCCGTGATTGCCGCCATCCACGGGGGTTGCATTGGCGGTGCGGTGGACATGGTCACCGCCTGCTGCATACGCTACGCCTCAGCCGACGCCTTCTTTTGCATCCAAGAAATCAACATCGGCATGGTGGCTGACGTGGGCACCTTGCAGCGCCTGCCCAAGCTGCTGCCAATGGGACTGGTCAAAGAGCTGGCCTACACCGGGCGCCGTTTGCCGGCGGCCAAAGCCCTGGCCCTGGGTTTGGTCACCGAGGTGTTTGACACGCATGAAGCCTTGGTCGCCGGCGCCCTGCAAGCAGCCAAAGAAATTGCCAGCAAACCCCCGGTGGCGATTTGGGGCACCAAGCAAGCGCTGAACTATGCCCGCGACCACAGTGTGGAAGACAGCCTACGCCAAATGGGCTGGCTGCAAGGCGCGATCTGGAGCAACCCGCATGTGAAAGAAGCCATCACTGCGATGAAGGAAAAACGCGAGGCCAGCTTTCCAGACCTCACGCCGCTGCAGGGCTTTAAAGAGTTCGGTTGAAAACTGCCTGTGACTGTCTCTATGACGCGGCAGGCAATGCGAGGTTCAGGGCCAGTCATTGACCGGATATTTTCTGGTCCTTGATGATCTTGGCCCAACCCACAGATTCGCGGGTCAAGTCGATTGCCAATTCAGCCGAAGAAAGGAACGCCGGTATCGCCCCCAGCGCGTTGGCGGACTTCATCACGATCGGATTACTGAGGGAGACACGCACAGCCTCGGAGAGTCGCTCGACCACGCCTGCCGGGGTGCCCACGGGAGCCAGCAACATCAGCCGTGGCGCAACGCTGAAGCCGGGTAAGGTGTCTGACAGCGGTGCCACGTTTTCTGCCCCCGGCAGATTCACCGAACTCATCATCGCAATGGGAACCAGTTTTCCGGCTTTAGTTTGTGCGATGGCGGAAGTGGCACTGACCACGCCCAATGGAATCTGGCCACCAATAACATCGGGCAATATCTGCGCTGCCCCCCGGTAGGGCACATGGACCACGAAGGCGCCTGTCTGCCTCTTGAACATTTCAAAGCCCAAATGTTGCACTGTCCCGACGCCCGAACTCGCATAGGAATACTTGCCGGGATTGGCCTTGAGCATGAGGATGAGCTCCTTGGCATTCTTGGCCGGAACCTCGTTGCCGGCGACGATCATCAATGGTGAGTTGAACAGGCCGGCGACCGGGACAAAACTCTTGATGGGGTCAAATGACAAGCTGGACTGCAAATACGGTGCGATCAACATCGCGCTCTCACCCAGCAACAGGGTGTAGCCGTTGGGCGCGGCCTTGGCAACAGCCTCGCCGGCAATCAGACCGGCGGCTCCAGCGCGGTTTTCAACGACGACCGGTTGGCCGAGTTGGGTTGCCAGATACGGTGCCAGCAGTCGCGCCATGGCGTCGACGCCACCGCCCGCGGAATAGCCGACCACAATATGCACAGGCCTGATGGGGTAGTTCTGCGCTTTAGCCATGACGGTCACACCCAGCAGAACAGCCAATAAGACGCTTCGTAGAACGCAAAATTTATTGAATATGCTCATTGTTTCTCGCTTATTTGGCTTGCTGCAAGGCATTGGGGACTGCACGGTCATCAGCCCCCTGACTTTGATGATCAGTTTTGCCTGATTCAAGCGAAACTGGATGACCTCACTGGGCATACGGGCCAACAACTCTCATGGGGGCAAGACCCATTATTGCCTTGCGGTGCGAATATTCTTGGGCGCGGCCCCCGGATGGCTGGTGCGCCAGGGGTTGATGTCGAGCCCGCCGCGCCGGGTGTAGCGGGCATACACCGTCAGCTTGGTGGGTTTGCAGCGGGTCCAAATGTCCATGAAGATGCGCTCTACGCATTGCTCATGAAACTCGTTGTGGTTGCGATAACTCACGATGTACTGCAGCAAGCCCGGTTGGTCGATCTGGTGGCCGGTGTAGCTGATCTGCACGCTGCCCCAATCGGGCTGACCGGTGACCAGGCAATTGCTTTTGAGCAAGTGGCTGACAAAGGTCTCCGTCACCGGCGCTTCGTCCCAGGTGGCCGTGAGCAAATCGGGCGCGGGTTCGTAGCGGGTGCATTCCAGATCCATGCGGTCCAGGTTCAAACCGTCCAGTTCGTGCACCGGTTCTTTGTCAAACGCTTCAGACAACAACAACTTGACCCCCACCGTGGCCTGCACCGGACCGCCATGCCACACGGCCTGGCTGATGTCGCTGCAAATGCGTTGGCGCACTTCGTCTGCATCGTCAATGCGGGTGTTGTTGAAGCTGTTCAGGTACAGCTTGAACGATTTGCTCTCCACAATGTGCGTGCTCTCAGCGGGCACGGTGAAATGCGCCAACGCCACTTGCGGTTTGCCTTTGTTGTTGAGCCACGACAGCTCGAACGCAGTCCATAAATCAGCACCGAAAAAAATCGGTTGGCCGACAACACCGATCTCGGCGCGCTTGGTGGCACGGGGGATGGGGAACAGCAAAGACGGATCGTATTGATCTACATAGGCGCTGCTTTTGCCGAGCTGGGATTGTTCAGGGGTGTTCATAGTCATTCTGCAATTTTGCGGCGAAACACCAAGCGATCCGGGCTCGACGCTTCAGCCGCGTAGGCGTAACCGTTCAGATTGAAAGCGCGCAGGCCGTCGGGGTGGTTCACTTGGTTCAGCGTGGCGTAACGGGCCATCAGGCCCCGGGCCCGTTTGGCAAAGAAGCTGATGATTTTGTATTTGCCGCCCTTGTAGTCTTCAAACACGCACTCGATCACTTGGGCCTTGAGCGCCTTGCGGTCCACGGCTTTGAAATATTCTTGTGAGGCCAAATTCACAATCACCGGCGTGGTGTCTTTGGCCAGCTTTTCGTTCAAGTGCTCGGCGATTTGCGAACCCCAAAAAGCGTACAGATTTTTGCCCTTGGGGTTGACCAAGGCCGTGCCCATTTCCAAGCGGTAAGGCTGCATGCGGTCGAGCGGTCGCAGCACGCCATACAGGCCGCTCAAAATGCAGACATGCTGCTGCGCCCAGCCCAAAGCTGCAGGGCTCAGGCTCTTGGCGTCCAAGCCGTCGTACACATCGCCATTGAAAGCCAGGACCGCTTGCTTGGAGTTTTTGGCCGTGAACTTGGGGGACCAGACCTCATAACGGGCCACATTCAGCGCAGACAGCGCGTCACTCAAGTCCATCAATTCGGCAATTTGATGCGGTGATTTGGGGCGCAACACCTCGATCAACGCAGCCGACTGCGGCACAAACTGCGGCAAGGTGTGCGGCACATCGCCCACAGGGGTTTCGTAGTCCAGTGATTTCGCGGGAGACAATAGGAACAGCATGCTCGACATCCTTTACATAGACGATTATCTCGCCATCGTGCACAAGCCCGCTGGCTGGCTGGTGCATCGCACCCCGCTGGACAAGGGCGAAACCCGTTTTGTGCTGCAAGCCCTGCGCAACCAACTCGGCCGCCAGGTCTGGCCGCTGCACCGTCTGGACAAAGGCACCAGCGGTGTGCTGGCTTTTGCGCTGGATGCTTTGAGCGCCCGCACCATAGGTTTGCGCTTTGAAAGTGGCGAGGGCATGAAGAAAACCTACCGCGCCATCGTGCGCGGCTGGCCGGAGAGCGAGGGCCTGATAGACCATGCCTTAAAGCGCATGCCCGACGACATGCGCAGCGAGCGCGAGGAGTACCAAGCCGCGCAAACGGCTTACCGCACGCTGCGCTGCGGTGAATTGGCGCTTAGTCACGGCGCCTTTGCCCGCACCCGTTGGGCCGATGTGGAACTGCAACCACTTACAGGGCGACGGCATCAACTGCGCCGCCACATGAAACACATAGCGCACCCGATTTTGGGCGATGCCACCCACGGCAAAGGGCCGTTGAACCGCGCCGTCGCCGAGCACATCGGCTTCAATCGCCTGTGGCTGCATGCCTTGCGTTTGGAGCTGCAGCACCCGGTGCACGACGCCGTGCTGCGGATCGAAGCGCCGCTGCCGCCGGAATGGGAACTTTGGCATGCGCCTGCGATCGCTGCGCTGTGAGTTGTCACCCAACGGATAGGCCGGGCCAGGGTTCTGCCTAAGATACCTGCATGAGCCTTCTCTTCACCCCCTTCACTTTCGACGCCCCCAACGGCCCCCTCGCCCTGCCCAACCGCATCGTGGTGGCCCCCATGTGCCAATACTCATCGGTGCAGGGCCAAGCCAACGACTGGCATTTGGCGCACTGGACCCAGCTGCTCAACAGCGGCTCCGGCATGGTCACTTTGGAAGCCACCGCGGTCTCCGCGGTCGGGCGCATCAGCCCCGGTTGTTTGGGCTTGTGGGACGACGCCACGGCGGCGGCCTTGAGCGATAACCTGCATCGCGCTCGGCGCTTGGCGCCTCCTGTGCCGGTGTGCATTCAGCTCAGCCATGCGGGGCGCAAAGCCTCCAGCGCCGAGCCGTGGAACGGCGGCCTGTTGATGTCACCCGCCGAGGGCGGTTGGCCCACGGTGGCGCCCAGCGCTTTGCCGCATTTGCCGCAAGAGGCGGCGCCCACCGAATTGAGCTTGGCCGACATCGCGCAGATTCAGGCCGACTTTGTGCAAGCCGCGCAGCGCAGCCACCACATGGGCATTGAGGCCGTGGAGTTGCACGCGGCCCACGGTTACTTGTTGCACCAATTTTTGTCGCCTATTTCCAACCAACGAAGCGATCAATATGGCGGCTCGTTTGAAAACCGCATTCGCTTTCCGATCGAAGTTTTCAAAGCCGTGCGCGCCGTGTTTGGCGGCGCTTTGGGCATGCGCATTTCAGCCACCGACTGGGTGGATGGCGGTTGGACGCTGGACGAAACGGTAGCGCTGTCGGTCCAGCTCAAGCAAGCCGGGGCGCAGTTTGTGCACATTTCATCGGGCGGTGTCTCGCCTTTGCAAAAGATTCCGGTCGGCCCCGAGTACCAAGTGCCTTTGGCCAAAGCCGTGCGCGAGCGCTCGGGCCTGACCACGTTTGCGGTGGGCCTGATCACCGAACCCGAACAAGCCGAGGGCGTGCTGCAGCGCGGCGACGCCGACCTGGTGGCACTGGCGCGCAGCTTTTTGTACAAGCCGCGCTGGGGCTGGGAAGCTGCCGTAGCCCTGGACGGTGCCGTGCACGCGCAACATCAGTACTGGCGCAGTCTGCCGCGTGAAGCGAAGAATATTTTCATTGACGCCAAAATTGGCATGCGCTGAACACAACGGAGATGCTATGGATGCCTCCCTGCCTACGGGCACGGAAACAAGACTGCTGAACGCTGAAGGCATGAGCCGCCGCCTGTCAGGACGAGAGACTTCGAGCAATCGGGGTGGATCCTCTGATGGATACGGCATCAAAGTGCCCATGGCGTG
>CANGDZ010000009.1 GCA_947452785.1 Comamonadaceae bacterium
AGACAGCATGGCCCAACCCCTTTGAAGCGGATAACGCATTGATTCTATTGAGCATTTCTAATGGTGTCCATTAGAAATGACAAGACTGGAGAGGGTGAAATTGATCGGTCACAATCAAGCATCGATTCCTATTGGAAAATCTCGGATAAATATTTAAAAAATCCTTTCAAGTAATTTTTTAAAGCTGAAGCACCCCGTACACCCTGACCCTGCCAATCCATGGATAAACGGACACGTTAAGCGAGCACACCCAGTCCATGCTTGTTCACGATATCCAAAAGCTTGAGCGCCATGCCGCTGGGTTTTTTGGTGCCTGCCTCCCACTTTTGAATGGTGGATTCGCTGGTGTTGAGATACAGCGCAAAAATAGGCTGGCTCACCTTGGCGGTTTCCCTGATTTTTTTGATCTGGATCGCTTCGTAAACGGGCGTTTTAACGATGCAAGACTCGTCAAACTTGCGCATGGTCGCTTTGTCTATCGCACCGACGCTGAGTAGAGCAGCAGCAGACTCATGAATGCCCTCAAAGGCATCACTTTTAAATTTCTTTTTCGTCGTCATGGCAAATCTCCAAGAGATGTTTATCTTCAAGCAATTGGACCAACTGCGTCTTTTTCAGTCCTTCATAGCTCTTTGCCAACAACCTGAACATCTCTAATTCAGCGTCATCGATGTTGTCGCGATCGTTCTTGGCAAACAGATACTCATAAATCCAATAGTCCCCGCCCTTGGCCAAGACAATAGAGCGATGTTGGTTTTTATTGAGCTTTTTCTTGTAAACACCGCCACCCAAATCAACGGCCTGCCCTGACATTACTTCCTTGATGGCCTCACACAAATTGGCATCCGTGATGTAAGCACTCTTGGCGCTCTTGCTGAACCTTTTGGTCTTAAACGCTCTGGGCGGGGTCTTCGAGGACATGATTAAATAGTAGCACCAGGTGCTATTTTAGTCAATTTACCTGACATTGACCCGTAGGCAGTCCAATTGGGCCCAAATTGATAGGCCCTACGACACGATATAAGCCGCAGCCCCCGTCGACATCAACGTGCCATCCGGCCCCATGAACTCCATGCGCGCAGAACCCACGCGCGAGCCGACGCGCAGGCATTGGGCGTGGATGTCGAAATACTCGCCAATGCCGGGGCGCAAATAGTCAATGCGCAAATCGATGGTGCCCAGCTTGGTAAAGCGCTCCAAGCGTTTGGCGGGCGTCTCGTCCATGTGCTTGGCCGCCAAGGCCGCCATCACCGCCGCACTGCCGATGGCGTCAAGCACCGCGCTGATAACGCCGCCGTGAATGCGGTTGTAGGCAAAGTGCCCCACCAACTCGGGCTTCATGACGATGCGGGCCGTGACGCCGTCTGGCGTCACGCTCGTCAGCTTCAAGCCCAGGGTTTGGTTGAAAACGATTTTTTCTTCGTAAATCTGGCGAAACCCTTCCAGGTACTCGGGCTCCAAAATGACGGGGGACGCGGTGCGGTGGGGCATGCCGGGAAGTTCTTTCGCTGGATTTACAGCGTGGAAAAATCAGGCTTGCGCTTTTGCATGAAAGCGCCAAAGGCTTCCTTGGCTGCGGGCTCGCTCAGCATGCGACCGAAGCTGGCGCCTTCCAAATCCATTTGCGCCAGCACTTCTTGGGTTTGGCCGCCTTTCATCAAGCGCTTGGTCTCGATCAAGGACGACAGCGGCTTGGCCGCCAGTTTGCGCGCTTGGGCTTGCGCCATGGCGTTGACTTCGGTTGGAGGCACGACGCGGTTCACCAAGCCCACTTCTTGCGCGGCCTCGGCATAAAACGGCTCGCCCAGCAGCAAGGCTTCGGCGGCGCGGTGGTAACCGAACATGCGCGGGGCCAGCAAGCTCGAAGCTGCTTCGGGGCACAGACCCAAGTTCACAAACGGCATGGAGAAAGCGGCGTTGTCACCGGCATAGACCAAGTCGCAATGGAACAGCAGCGTGGTGCCAATGCCCACTGCAGGCCCGGCCACGGCGGCGACCAAGGGCTTTTCAAGCGCCGCGATGCCGCGCAAAAAGCGGAACACGTTCGACTCTTGGGTGGACGGCGGGTTGTTTAAAAAGTCAGCGATGTCGTTGCCGGCACTGAAAATCGTTTCATGGCCTTGGATCAGTACCACGCGCACAGCGGCATCGCTGCGGGCTTGGTCCACGGCGTCGGCCATCACGCCGTACATGGCTGCGGTGATGGAGTTCTTTTTATCGAGGCGGTTGAAAGTGATGGTCATCACCCCACCGTCAATGTGGGTCAGGATGTCAGACATGGGGGTTTCCTTCAGAGATGCGGCTTAAGGTTGAGCGTTCGCGCCAAGTTCAGTTCACGCGAATCCAGGTTTGGGTGCGGCCCAGAATGGGCGCGCCAATGTAGCCGCGCACTTCCATCTTTTTACCACCGTCCACCGGGGTCAGGCGCAGGCTGTAGTTCTTGCCATTGTTGGGGTCCAAGATTTTGCCGTCTTCCCAAACGTCTTTGCCATCGGCTTTCTTGCCGCCGCGGATAATTTCCATGCCGATCTTGGCCTTGCCTTTGCGGTCGTCGGTGCACAGATTGCACAGCGGATCTTCATCAGGCATGGGTAACAGCGATTTCTCCACCACGCCCGACAAGGTGCCGGAAGCGTTCAGGCTGATGCGCACTTCGCCCTTGGGTTTCTTAGTTTCGTCGTCAATCGTGTGCCAGGTGCCGATCGGCGTCATTTGTGCGGCGGCGTGGCCGCACAGCAAGGCCAGCACACTCATCAAGGCGAATTTAGTCATGGTCGTTTCCTGTAGGTTTTCAATTCAAGCGGGGTCAAGCGAATTCACGCCAAGGCGGCATCGGTGTCCATCAGCACCTCACTGCCTGAGCGGGCACTGCGAATCAGGCCGGCCGTCTCGGGTAATAAGCGGGCAAAGTAAAACCGCGCTGTTTGTAATTTGGCTTTGTAAAAAGGGTCGGGGCGCTGGGCTGCGGCCTCGGCTTTGGCGATTTCGGACAAAGCCACTTGCGCCATGCGTGCCCAAAAGTACGAGAACACCAGGTGGCCGGCCACGCGCAAATAGTCGACCGAGGCAGCACCCACTTCGTCGGCATTGCTCATGGCTTTCATGCCCAGCTCGGTGGTCAGCTGGGTGACTTTTTGCCCAATATCGGCCAAGGGTTGGATGAACTCGGACATGGCTTCGTTGCCCATTTCGGCTTTCACCAAGGCTTCCACTTGCTTGCCAAATTTCTTCAGCGACGCGCCTTGATTGCCCAGCACCTTGCGGCCCAGCAAATCGAGCGACTGAATGCCGTTGGTGCCCTCGTAGATCATGTTGATGCGGGCATCGCGCACATGCTGCTCCATGCCCCATTCTTTGATGTAGCCGTGGCCACCAAACACCTGCTGGCATTGGGTGGTGGCGCTGTAACCGTTGTCGGTCAAAAAGGCTTTGACGATGGGCGTGAGCAGGGCTAGGATATCGGCGCTCTCAACGCGCACGGTCTCGTCGGGGTGGTGCAATTCTTTGTCGAGCAACAAGGCGCAGTAGCAGGCCAAGGCGCGACCGCCTTCGGCATAGGCTTTGGCCGTCATCAGCATGCGGCGCACATCGGGGTGCACGATGATCGGGTCGGCTGGCTGACCCGGTGCCTTGACGCCGCTGAGCGAGCGCATTTGCATGCGGTCTTTGGCATAAGCCAGCGCGTTTTGGTAGGCCACTTCGGTCAAGCCGAGCGACTGGTTGCCCACGCCTAAGCGCGCGCCGTTCATCATCACAAACATCGCAGCCAAGCCTTTGTGGGGTTGTCCCACCATCACACCGCTGGCACCGTCGAGCACCATCTGGCAAGTGGCGTTGCCGTGGATGCCCATTTTGTGCTCCAAGCCGCCGCAGTAAATACCGTTGCGCTCGCCCAAGCTGCTGTCGGCGTTCACATTGAATTTAGGCACCAAGAACAAGCTGATGCCTTTGTTGCCAGCCGGCGCATCGGGCAGGCGGGCCAGCACCAGGTGCACGATGTTGGGCGCCAAATCGTGTTCGCCTGCGCTGATGAAAATCTTGGCGCCAGTCAAGCGGTAACTGCCATCGGGCTGCGGCTCGGCCTTGGTGCGCAGCAGGCCCAGGTCGGTGCCGCAGTGTGGCTCGGTCAGGCACATGGTGCCGGTCCACTCACCGCTCGAGAGCTTGGGCAAGTACAGGTCTTTTTGCGCGTCGGTGCCGTGCGCATGCAAGCAGGCATAAGCCCCGTGCGACAGGCCGGGGTACATGGTCCAGGCTTGGTTGGCCGAGTTGAGCATTTCAAAAAAGCACTGGTTCACCACCAGCGGCAGGCCTTGACCGCCATACTGCGGATCGCCACTCAGTGCTGGCCAACCGCCAGCCACATACTGTTGATAAGCCGATTTAAAGCCTGTAGGCGGTGTGACCTCATGGGTGGTGCGGTCCAGCACGCAGCCCTCGCTATCGCCAGAGATGTTCAGCGGGAACACCACTTCGGCCGCGAACTTGCCGCCTTCCTCAAGCACGGCATTGACCGTATCGGCATCGGAATCGGCATACAGCGGCAGGGCTTTGAGTTCATCGTCCAGGTGCAGCAACTCGTGCAGCACAAATTGCATATCGCGCAGTGGTGGGTTGTAAACAGGCATGGGAACTCCGAAAGAAATTGAAAACAGAAATCAACGGGAAACGGTGGACGTGTAGCGCGCGCAAATTTGCGCAAAGCCTTTGCGCGCACGCTCTACAGCGCCGGGGTTGCGCAAGAAACGGGCTTCGTAATGCAGGGCCAAAATCAGGCCGTGAATTTCAAACGCAATTTGCCTGGCATCGGCTTGCGGATCGAGCTGCCGCAAACTTTGAGCCATCTCGATCGCACGACGCAAAGCGTCTTGCCAAGTGTTGACGGTGGAGGCCAGTGCATCGCGCACCGGGCCGGGCCGGTCGTCAAACTCGACCGCACCGCTGATGTAGATGCAACCCGAGTCGATCTCGGTCGAGGTGCGCTGCATCCAGTTGTCAAACAAGGCTGTGAGACGTGGCAAGCCGCGCTCTTGTTGCAGCGCGGGGTAAAACACCTCATGCTCAAAGCGGTCGTGGTACTCGCGAATGACGGAAATTTGCAATTCTTCACGCGAGCCAAAATGGGCAAACACGCCCGACTTGCTCATGCCCGTGACCTCGGCCAAAGCGCCGATGGACAAACCTTCCAGACCGATTTGCGAAGCCAGACCCAGCGCCGCTTCCACGATCGCCGCCTTGGTTTGCCGGCCTTTGTGCAAGACGCGGCCAGCCCCTTCGGCGCGAAGCGGAACGATTGAAACAGGAGTAGATGCTGTGGCCATGGATTTCAAAAAAGAACGATCGTTCTATTCTGCACGAAAATCCGGGGCTTTTCAGCGCCACCCAGATCAGGGTTTGTTCTAGGTGGCGTTTGAAGAAATAACCGGCGTGCACCTTGCGCGCACGCCGGTTTCAAACGGGCTGTCTTGAAAGCTTAAGGAAGCAGTTTGAAAGGAATCACCTTTTGGCTTTGCTCGCCCAGGCCTTCAATGCCCAGGGTCATCACATCGCCCTTTTTCAAGAACACGGGTGCAGGCAGGCCATCTTTCTTGATGCCCATGCCCACGCCCGGAGGCGTGCCGGTGGTGATGATGTCACCCGGCTCCAAGGTCATGAACTGGCTCACATAGCTGACCAATTTGGCCACGCCAAAAATCATGGTCTTGGTGCTGCCGGTTTGCATGCGCTCGCCGTTCACGTCCAGCCACATGGACAGGGCTTGCGGGTTCGGAACTTCGTCGCGCGTCACCAGCCAAGGACCGATGGGGCCGAAGGTGTCGCAACCCTTGCCCTTGTCCCACGTGCCGCCGCGTTCGAGTTGGTATTCACGCTCGCTCACGTCGTTGATGGTGCAATACCCGGCCACATAACCCAGTGCGTCTTTTTGCGAAACGTAACGCGCGCGGGTGCCAATCACCACGCCGAGTTCCACTTCCCAATCGGTTTTCTTGGAGCCTTTGGGCAACATCACGTCGTCGTTCGGACCTTGAATGCAGCTGGTGGTCTTCATGAAGACGATCGGCTCTTTAGGGATCGGCATGCCGGACTCGGCCGCGTGGTCGGCGTAGTTCAAGCCAATGGCGATGAATTTACCGGTGTGCGCCACCGGGCTGCCCATGCGGGGCTTGCCACGCACCAAAGGCAGTTTGTCGGTTTTGACTTTGGCCAGTTTGGCCAGGGCTTTGTCCGAGAGTTGATCGGGTGTGACGTCTTTGATCACGCTGCTCAGGTCACGCAGACGGCCTTGGGCGTCGATCAGACCGGGTTTTTCTTTGCCAACTTGGCCATAACGAACGAGTTTCATGCACGGAGCCTTTCAGGAAAAATCAAATGGTAACGCGTTCGAGACAACGCGCTTAAAAATCAATAGGTGGAACGCCCGCCCGACAAGTCGAACACCGCGCCGGTAGAGAAGGAACAGTCCTCGGTACACAGCCAGGTGACCATGGCCGCCACTTCTTCAGGCTGGCCAAAGCGCCCCATGGGAATTTTGGACAACATGAACTGAATGTGTTCCGGCGTCATCTGGTCAAAGATAGCGGTTTTGACCGCGGCCGGTGTGACACAATTGACGCGCACGCCGGTGTCGGCCAACTCTTTGCCCAGCGACTTGGTCAGCGCAATCACCGCGGCCTTGCTGGCGCTGTAAGCGCTGGCGTTGGGGTTGCCGTCTTTGCCGGCCACCGAGGCGATATTCACAATGCGGCCAAAAGCGCGGCCGCGCATGTGCGCCGAAAGCTCACGGCAGCAGTAAAACAGGCCATTCAAATTCACGTCCATCACCTGGCGCCAAGCGTCCACAGGGTAGTCCCAGACTTTGACGTTGGGGCCGGTAATGCCGGCGCAGTTCACCAACGCATCCACTGGCGCCAGCGCCACCGTGGTTTGCGTGGCGTGCACCACCGAGGCGTGATCGGCCACATCCACAGGTACGCAGTGCACCACGGCACCGGGGAGCTCAGTTTGGAGTTGCGCTGCGGCGGCTTGCATGCCTTGGGCATCGCGATCCCACAGTGTGACCTGCGCCCCTGAAGCGAGCATGCGCTGGGCGATGGCAAAGCCCAGGCCGGTCGCGCCGCCTGTGATCACGCCGTGACGGCCCTTCATGTCGAGTTGGTTCATCTTGTGCTTTCGTTAAATGGTCATGCCGCCGTCGACCATGTAGGCGTTACCGGTGGCGAAAATGGATTCATCGGATGCCAGGAAGGTCACGATGGGGGAGATTTCATGCGCCTGCGCCAAACGGCCCATGGGCTGGCGGTTGATGAAGTCTTTGCGCGCCTGCACCGGATCGGCGTAGCTGTTGATGCGGTCTTGCAATGAGGGCGTGTCCACCGTGCCGGGGCAAATGCAGTTGCAGCGAATGCCTTGCTTGACGTAATCGGCCGCCACGCTCTTGGTCAATCCAATCACCGCCGCTTTACTGGAGCCGTAGACAAACCGATTGGGCAGTCCGCGCACGCTGGAGCACACGCTGGCCATGTTGATGATGCTGCTGCTCTGGCCCGTGGCCTGGAACTGCGCCAGCATCTTGGGTACCACAGCCTGGATCATCCAGAACTGTGAACGCACGTTCAGGTTGAAGGCAAAGTTCCAATCGTCATCGGTGGCATCCAAGATGGGGCCGTTGTGCACGTAGCCCGCGCAATTGAAGACGATGTCGATCTTGGGCAGTGCCGCAACCTGGGCCTGAATCGCGCTCTTGTTCATGACATCGAGCACGGCGGTGTGCACACCGGCCACGCCTTCGTAGTCTTTCAACAGTGCAGCGTTCACGTCGGTCGCGTACACCGTGGCGCCTTCGGCCGCCATGCCCAACACGGCGGCTTTGCCGATGCCTTGACCGGCTGCGGTCACTAAGGCTATTTTTCCTTGCAATCTCATAGGTTCTCCTGAATGTGAAGCGACAGCGGAGCGATGGGTCAAGGCGGGGATCGATCGGGTTTATCCCGATGATGAAGGCCTTGACGCCAGCGCGGGTAGCATGCCACCATTGTGCAATTGGTCGGACCAATTTACCCATACGTATATTCCCTGACTTTTTCTAATTACCGAATGAATTCACCTGCTCAAGAACCCCAACGTCTGTACCGCCAACTCGCACAGCAACTGCGCGACTGGGTGCTGGCCAGTGGTTTTGCGCCGGGCGACCGTTTACCCGCCGAGCGCGACTTGGCTGCGCAATGGGGTGTGAGTCGCTCCTCCCTGCGCGAAGCGGTGATTGCGCTGGAGGTGGAGGGCGCGATCGAAGTGCGCACCGGCTCGGGCATTTATGTCACGGCCTTGGCACTCACGCCCGCGCCCACCTATCGCTCTGGCGCAGCAGGCCCCGGTGACTGGGGGCCTTTGGAAGTCATGCAAGCGCGTGAATTGATCGAGTCCGAAATGGCCGCACTGGCCGCGGCGCATGCGAACCGCCGCGATCTGCAAGCCCTGGCCAAAGCCCTGACGCAAATGAAAAAAGACATTGCACGCAACCAGGTGCCGCGCCACGGTGACGAAGCTTTTCACATGGCCATTGCCAAGGCCTGTGGCAACAGCGTGCTGCTCGACACCTTGCACGGTTATTGGCAAGCACGCAATGGCGCTATTTTTGAGCGCTTGAGCGACTACTTTGAAAAACCGGTCTCCTGGCAAACCGCCTTGACCGAACACGAAACCATTTACCAAGCCCTGTGCGCGCACGATGCGGGCGCCGCCAAACGGGCCATGAAACACCACCTCAAGCAAACACACAAACGCTAC
The DNA here is from genome assembly GCA_947452785.1 of Comamonadaceae bacterium. Classification (GTDB taxonomy): domain Bacteria; phylum Pseudomonadota; class Gammaproteobacteria; order Burkholderiales; family Burkholderiaceae_C; genus Limnohabitans_A. The sequence continues at coordinate 8,785 of CANGDZ010000009.1, forward strand.
AACGCCCAATGGCACAGCGTGTGAATTTAGAAAGACTTTATGCAAACCTTTATTCGACTTCATCCCGCCGACGACGTGGTCATTGCCCGCAGCCAACTCATGAGCGGCAGCCAGGTGGAAGGCATTGCTGTGCGCGGTTTGATTCCACCGGGTCACAAAATCGCCACCCGGGCCCTGGCGTCCGGTGAAGCAGTGCGCCGTTACAACCAGATCATTGGTTTTGCCAGCCAGGCCATTGGCGCGGGCGAGCATGTGCATGTGCACAACCTGAACATGGGCGCGGAGAAAGGCAACTTTGCACGCGACTACGCTTTTTGCGCCGACGTGAAACCCGATGCGCCGCGCCGCCACGCCACTTTTCAAGGCATCGTGCGCGCAGACGGGCGCGTGGCCACGCGCAACTACATTGGTATTTTGTCGAGCGTGAACTGCTCGGCCACGGCCGCGCGCGCCATTGCCGACCACTTTTCCAGACACACCAACCCTGTGGCCCTGGCCGAATTCCCGAACATCGACGGCGTGGTGGCTTTGACCCACGGCACCGGCTGCGGCATGGACACCGAAGGCACGGGCCTGAAGCTGCTGGAGCGTACTCTGGCCGGTTACGCCACGCATGCCAACTTCGCCGGCGCGGTGGTAGTGGGCTTGGGTTGCGAAGGCAACCAACTGCAAACTTGGCTGGCACACAGCGGCTTGCAAGAAGGCAACACCTTGCAAACCTTCAACATCCAGGACACCGGGGGCACGGCCAAAACCGTAGCCAAAGGCATTGAATTCGTCAAACGCATGTTGCCTGAGGCCAACGCCGTGCAGCGCGTGCCCTGTAGCGTAGAACACATTGTGGTGGGCTTGCAATGCGGCGGCTCGGACGGCTACTCGGGCATCAGTGCAAACCCGGCGCTGGGCGCGGCAGTGGACCTGCTGGTGCAGCATGGCGGCACGGCCATCTTGAGTGAAACGCCTGAAATTTACGGCGCCGAGCACTTGCTCACTCGCCGCGCAGTGCGCCGCGAGGTGGGCGAAAAACTGGTCGAGCGCATACGCTGGTGGGAGCATTACACCGAGATCAACCAAGGCGAGATGAACAACAACCCCTCGCCGGGCAACAAGGCCGGCGGCTTGACCACCATCTTGGAAAAATCGCTGGGCGCTGTGGCCAAGGGCGGCACCAGCAATCTGCAAGCCGTATACGAATACGCCGAGCAGGTCAAAGCGCATGGCTTTGTCTATATGGACACGCCGGGCTACGACCCGGTCAGCGCCACCGGCCAAGTGGCCGGCGGAGCGAACGTGATTTGCTTTACCACCGGGCGAGGCTCGGCCTATGGTTGCGCGCCCTCACCTTCGCTCAAGCTCTCCACCAACACGGCGCTGTGGCAAAAGCAAGAAGACGACATGGACATCAACTGCGGTGAGATCGTGGACGGCACCACCTCCATCCAGGCCATGGGCGAAAAAATCTTCCGACACATCCTGGACTGCGCATCGGGCAAGCCCAGCAAGAGCGAGTTACACGGATACGGGCAAAACGAGTTTGTACCTTGGCAAGTGGGCGCGGTGATGTAAACCTCGCCGCAAGCTTCATCTCTGCCCACATTTTTTATTAACCGAATTTGCATTTCAAAATCACATGAACCACGTCATTCCCGCATCCCAACTCGAAACCCAAATCACCGCCCTGTTTGTCAAAGCCGGCGCAACCCCGGCCAACGCCCAGCAGGTCGCCGCCAATTTGGTCATGGCCAATTTGAGCGGACACGATTCGCATGGCGTGGGCATGGCACCGCGCTATGTGGATGCGATTTTGGAAGGCAATCTCTCACCCAACACCGGTGTGGCGGTGAAGGTCGACACCGGCATGCTGCTGGGCCTGGATGGTCAGCACGGCTTTGGCCAAGTGGTGGGCGTTCAGGCGATGGAGATGGCGTTTGAGCGAGTGGCCCAGCACGGGGCTTGCATCATGTCGCTATCGAGCTCACACCATTTAGGGCGCATCGGTCACTTTGCAGAAATGGCCGTGGCCAAGGGCTGGGTTTCGCTGCATTTTGTCAGCGTGTTTTCACGTCCGGTGGTGGCGCCGTTTGGCGGCGCCGACGGGCGCTTTGGCACCAACCCCTGCTGCATCGGCATTCCACTGGGTTTAGGCTCCAGCGCGCAAGAACCGTTTGTCTTGGACTTTGCCACCAGCCGCGTGGCGCAAGGCAAGATGCGCGTGGCGCACAACGAAGGCCGCGAAGTCAAACCCGGCACCTTGATCGACGAACATGGCAACCCCACCAACCGGCCGGGCGTGGTGGTGGTGCCCCAAAGCAATGGCCGCATGGGCGCATTGCTGCCGTTTGGCGAATACAAAGGCTTTGGCATGGCGGTGGCCTGCGAGCTGCTGGGCGGCGCCTTGAGCGGCGGCGGCACCTGGCACAAGGAAGCGGACGGTCGCCGTGCGGTGCTGAACAGCATGCTGACCATCGTCATCGATCCGGCTCGCCTGGGCACGCAAATGAGCTTTGCACAGGAGTCGCTGGCCTTCATTGAGTGGCTGCGCCAAAGCCCTGATGCGCCGGGCAGCGACGGGGTAACGCTAGCCGGGGAACCCGAACGTGCTGCGCGCGCCGATCGATTGAAAAACGGCGTGACGGTGGACGACGCCACCTGGCAAGAGATTCAAGCATCGGCCCTTAAATTGGGCGCGACGCTGTAAACGTCCAGTTTCAGCGCAGCAAGGCCAAGCAAGCGTCCAGGTGCAGCATCACCGGACGCTTGAAACCGGAGCGGGCAAATTGTTGCAACCGGCCCAAGGCAAAGGCCATCATCAACGAAGCTTTGACCTGCGCATCGGCGGCAGGGGTGGACGTTGACGCGATGGTCGACGCCGATGTTGCAGCGCCTTCGCGCAGGGTCTGGCGCAGCACCGACTCGACCTTGTCAAACAACAAGTTCATGCGCTCTTGCAATCGCTCATTTTCCAGCACCAAGGCTTCTCCGGTCATCACCCGCGTCATACCCGGATTCTTCTCAGCAAAATGCAACACCATGGTGACGATGCGCGCAGCTTGCTGAGCCCCCGGCGCCTCGCGTTCTTGGACCTGCCGGACCAAGGCCATCAAGGACTGCTCGATGAAATCAATCAGCCCTTCAAACATCTGCGCCTTGCTGGCAAAGTGCCGGTACAGCGCGGCTTCGCTCACGCCCAAACGCGCCGCCAAAGCGGCGGTGGTCACCCTCTCGCCTCCCGGTTGCTGCAGCATGGCCGCCAGCGTCTGCAAAATTTGCACCCGGCGCTCGCCCGGCCTTGGACGCTTGCGCGCCGGGGCTTGGGGTTCGTCGTCTGATTCGTCGTCGGGCGCGGTCATGGGCGCAGGCATCAATGGCTGCGGATCATGGTGCCGAAGGCCTGATCGGTCAAAATTTCCAGCAGCATGGCGTGTGGCACGCGCCCATCAATGATGTGCACCGCTTTCACACCACTTTTGGCGGCGTCCAGCGCGCCGGCGATTTTGGGAATCATGCCGCCGCTGATGGTGCCGTCAGCGCACAACTCGTCGATGCGGGTGGGCGTCAACTCGGTCAAGAGCTCGCCAGCTTTGTCCAGCACGCCGCGAATATTCGTCAGCATCAACAGTTTTTCAGCTTGCAACACGGTGGCCAGTTTGGCGGCCACCACGTCGGCGTTGATGTTGTAGCTTTCGTTGTTCTCACCAAAACCGATGGGGCTGACCACCGGAATAAAGGCATCGTCTTGCAGCGCTTTGAGCACGCTAGGATCGATGGAAACGATGTCACCCACCTGGCCGACGTCGTATTCTTTGCTCGGATCTTGGGTATCGAGCAGGCGCAGTTTTTGGGCACGGATCAAGCCCCCGTCGCGCCCGGTCAGGCCCACGGCTTTGCCACCTGCACGGTTAATCATTCCGACAATATCTTGTTGCACTTCGCCGCCCAGCACCCACTCGACCACTTCCATGGTCTCGGCGTCGGTCACGCGCATGCCTTGAATGAACTCTCCTTTTTTACCCAAGCGGTGCAACGCGCTTTCAATTTGCGGGCCGCCGCCATGCACCACCACCGGATTCATGCCCACCAGTTTTAGCAGTACCACATCTTCGGCAAAAGCTTGTTGCAAAGCCGGATCGGTCATGGCGTTGCCGCCGTATTTGATGACCAGTGTTTTGCCCTGGAACTTGCGAATGTAGGGCATGGCCTGGGCCAGGATTTCAGCCTTGAGTTGCGGACTCAAGTGGGCGGCGCTGGCGGCATGGATGCTGTCGGTCATGGTGCGGGGGTCTTTCTCGAATTCAAGCGGGGGACAAAATTTCGGCCAACATGCGGTCCACGCCGTGCTGCCAAGCGGGCATGTGCAGACCCAAGGTGGTTTGCAGTTTGCTAGTGTCTAAACGGGAGTTGTGCGGGCGACGCGCGGCCGTGACAAAGGCGCTGCTGGCCACCGGAGCAATGTCTTGCACCTTCAAAGGCAGTGTCGGCACCAACTGCCGGGCCATGTCGATCACATGGCTGGCGTAGCCGTGCCAGGTGGTGTGGCCAGAAGCCACTAAGTGGTAGATGCCGGACAAGGCTGCTTCGTTGTTCACTTGTGCTAAGTCGCTCACCTGGCGGATCGCGTGCGCGGTCACGTCGGCGATCAAGTCGGCGCCGGTGGGCGCGCCAAACTGGTCGTCAATCACGGTCAAGCGGTCGCGCTCTTGCGCCAAGCGCAACATGGTTTTTGCAAAGTTGCCGCCCCGACTCGCATAGACCCAGCTGGTGCGAAAAATCAAATGCTTGCAACCGCTGGCTGCGATCAATTCTTCGCTTTCGCGTTTGGTCTGGCCGTACACACTCAGGGGCTGTGTAGTGTCGTCCTCTTGCCAAGGCGTTTGGCCCTGGCCGTTGAACACATAGTCGGTCGAGTAATGCACCAGCCAAGCGCCCAGGGCCTTGGCCGCTTGTGCCAAGGCACCGGGCGCGGTGGCGTTGAGCAAGCGCGCCAGCTCGGGCTCGCTCTCGGCCTTGTCCACGGCGGTGTGAGCTGCGGCGTTGACAATGACTTGGGGTTGAAAGTTCAGTACCGTTTGCACCAGCGCGTCGGGCTGGCTCAGGTCGCCGCAAGCCGGGCTACTGTGGCGGTCCAGCGTCAGCAACTCACCCAAAGGGGCCAGGCTGCGCTGCAGCTCCCAACCCACTTGACCGTTGCGGCCCAGCAGCAAAATTTTCATACGGCGTTCACTGCGGTGGCGGCTGAAGCAGGTGGCGCGTATTGTTGTTGCACCCAGTCGCGGTAAGCACCGCTTTGCACATGGCTTACCCAGTCAGGATTCGCCAAATACCATTCCACAGTTTTGCGGATGCCGCTGTCAAAAGTCTCAGCCGGTTTCCAGCCCAGTTCTTGTTCCAGCTTGCGCGCATCAATCGCGTAGCGCCGATCGTGGCCTGGGCGGTCGGTGACGGTGGTGATTTGCGTGGCGTAACTGCTGCCGTCTGCTTTGGGGCGCAGCTCGTCGAGCAGCTTGCACACGGTGTGCACGATCTCCAAGTTGGGTTTTTCGTTCCAACCACCCACGTTGTAGGTCTCACCCAACTGGCCGGCTTGCAACACGCGGCGAATCGCACTGCAATGGTCTTTGACGTACAGCCAGTCTCGGATTTGCATGCCGTCGCCATACACCGGCAGATGCTTGCCCGCCAAGGCGTTGACGATCATCAACGGGATCAGCTTTTCAGGAAAGTGGAAGGGCCCGTAATTGTTCGAGCAGTTGGTGGTCAACACCGGCAAACCGTAGGTGTGGTGCCAAGCGCGCACCAAATGGTCAGACGCGGCCTTGCTGGCCGAGTAAGGACTGTTGGGTTCGTAGCGATGGGTTTCGGCAAACGCGGGTTCGTCTTGCGACAGCGAGCCATACACCTCGTCGGTCGAGACATGCAAAAAGCGAAAGCCTGTTTTCTCAGCCGCCGGCAAGGCAGACCAAAACCCGCGCACCGATTCGAGCAAACGGAAAGTGCCGACGATATTGGTTTCAATGAACTCGCCTGGACCGTGGATGGAACGGTCCACATGACTCTCAGCGGCAAAGTTGATCACCGCACGGGGCTGGTAAGTTTGCAACAACTGCGCGACCAAGTCGGCATCGCCAATGTCGCCCTGCACAAAGACGTGGTGCGGGTTGTCCTGCAGGCTGGCCAGAGTTTCCAAATTGCCCGCGTAGGTCAGCTTGTCCAAATTGATCACTGTTTCCGACGATTCGGCCAGCCAATCCAAAACAAAATTGGCGCCAATGAAGCCGGCACCGCCAGTGACAAGAAGAGTCATAAAGCCTAGAGATGGGTTTGCCGCTGCCCGGGATGAGCCACGTGCCTGCGCATTGTCAGCGCCTCAAGCCTGGATTTTAGAAGCAGTTGGACTCCCCTTGAGGTCTTCGCAGCGGTTACAGTGTGAAAAGCATTCCCAGGAGTCCACAACATGCCCAAAAAACCCTCTGCCTCAGAAGCCTCCAGCGCGCCGTCTGAAGAGTCATCGCAACACATTTGGCTGGCTGGCCTAGGGGCTATGGCCAAAGCGCAATCGCAAGGCACGAAGGCTTTTGAGGCTTTGATTGCCGACGGCCTGACCTTTCAGCGCAAAACCCAGATGGCGGCGCAAGAAAAAATCACCGCCGCGACCGAGCAACTGAGCCATTTAGCCAAAGACTTTGGGCAGCAATCCACTGGCCGGATTGACCGCCTGGAGCATTTATTTGAAGACCGGGTGGCGCGAGCGCTGCCCCGGTTGGGCATCCCGTCCCTGGCCGATCTGGAGGCTTTGAGCGAACGCGTGGCCCACTTGGAGGCGCAACTGGCCAAAATAAGCCAACGTACCAAAATCGCAGCGGTGCCCAAAGCGGCCAAGACCGCGGCGTCCTCTAATGTCACCGCGCCAGCGGCGGCGAAAAAAACGCGCTGAACTTCGCGCACCCAAGAAGCTCTTGCCATGGTCAAAAAAGCCCCCCGCCGAACGGCAGAGCGCATCGTCACGGTGTCGTTGGACCTGTTCAATCGGTTCGGCGAGCCGAACGTCTCGACCACGCTGATTTCGGCAGAACTGAGCATCAGTCCCGGCAATCTGTACTACCACTTCCCGGCCAAAGACACGCTGGTCAACCATTTGTTTGACAGCTATGAAGCGGCCATCCTGAGCTTGATGGAGGCCAGCAGCGATGTGCAAGATGTGGAAGACGCTTGGTTCTTCTTGCATTCGCTGTTCGAGCTGATTTGGGATTACCGGTTTTTGTATCGTGACTTGAACGACTTGCTGTCGCGCAATAGGCATTTAGAGACGCACTTCAAACACATTTTGGAGCGCAAAACCGCCGCCTTACGCACCCTGCTGGAATCCATGGCGCATGCACAAAAACTCCACATTGATGCCCATACCGTGGAAACCCTATCGGCCAGCATGGCCGTGGTGGTGACCTATTGGCTGAGCTATGAATATGTGCGTGACCCACGCCATGCCATGGAGCCGCAAAGTGCCGGCTTGGCCTTGGCACGCGGAGCGCGCCATGTGCTGTCGCTGCTCACCCCTTATTTGGCCGATGCCTCGCAGAAATCCCATTTGCAGCAACTGACGGCCGCTTACCAACCCGCCCCGTAAATCTGTCGCTTCAAGCTCTCGCTTCAACCTGCCCCCCAAAGCGGTGCATCGCCAGGGTCAACAGGCCATCAAAAATCAGGCTGTCGACCAACTCAAATTGGATCGACATGCTGGGCGCCATTTTCCAGCCAGCCCCGCCGGTCATGATGCACAGGGGCTCCTGGCCGGTGTGCTCACGCAAATGCGTCACCATGCGCTCGCAAGCGCCGGCAATGGCAAAGGTGCCGCCACTGGTGAGTGCGTCGCTGGTGTTGGTCGGAAATTCGCGCACATCGCCGGTGGGGACATGCAAACCGGCCGTACCCGATTCGAGCGCGCGCAGCATGATGCCGTGGCCGGGCAAGATGATGCCACCCAGAAATTTCCCGTCTTTGTCAATGGCCTCTACCGTCACCGCGGTGCCCACCATGACCACAATCAAAGGCCTGGCAGGCCCTTGCGACAGCATGCGTTGCCGCGCCCCAATCATCGCCACCCAGCGGTCCGAGCCCAAACGGGCCGGATGGTCATACCCGTTGTACAAACCCGCCTCTGCCGCGCTGGAGACTACCCATTGCGGTGAAACATCCCACAATTCCATTTGTTCTTGAACTCGGCGTTTGACCGCATCGCCGGCCACCACGCAACCGATCATGCGAACGGGCGAGGGCAGATCAGCCCAAGGGCCTTCGGAGAGTCGTTCAATGTTTTCAAGAAACTCAGCACCATGGGCCAACACCTTGGCTTCGGGATGAGGGTTTTCATAAAGCGCCCATTTCAAACGGGTGTTGCCAACGTCTAGGGCCAGTATGTTCATCGCAGGATCATCATGAATTTCACGTTCCCTATTATCACCCTACCCGTTCATGCCAGCGCCCACGATCGAGGGCGCCTTTACGGTGTTGCAGCAGCGCCTCAGATTCGCCACAGCGTGTTGACTTACGCCAAGATGTTTGCCTGCTGCGGCATCGATTGGGCCCAGGCGGGCCAACGTGCTCGCCAGTATGCCCCGGCGATCAACGCACTCGACCCTTTGCTGATGCAAGAGATGCAAGGCATTGCGGACGGCAGCGGCTGGCAACTGAGCGACATCCTCGCCCTGAATTGCCGCACCGAAATATTGCCCCCCAGCTTTCTCAGCGACGATAACCACCCCGCCGCTGCTGCTCTGGCCACCAACCGACTGGCCGGCCTGCCCGACTGGGAGCCGGACCAGCCGCTGGACCCCCACTTGCAAGACGGTGAATGCACGGCCATGGCGGTGCAAGGGCGAGTCAGTGAAGACGGCCACACCTGGCTGGCGCAAAACTGGGACTGGATCGGGCGCCAGCGCGCTGCGCTGGTGATTTTGAAAACTCACGACGCGCGTGGCCGCGCCCTGACTACGCTGACCGAAGCGGGCATGCTGGCCAAAATTGGCATGAATGCCGCTGGTTTCGCCTTGGGCCTGAACATCTTGCGCTCAACCCGAGACGGCTTGGAACCTGGGGTGCCAGTGCACATTGTGCTGCGCCATTTGCTCGGCTGCGACTCGGTCGCCCATGCGCGTGAACGCCTGACGCAGATAGCCACGCTGGGATTTGGTGCTGCATCCAATATTCCATGCGCGGATGCGCAAGGGGAGGTGGCCTGTTTTGAAATCGCCCCTGCGGGCTGGGCTGAACTCAAACCGGAAAACGGGGTAGTGGTGCACACCAACCACTTCATGTGCAATCCGTTATTGGGCGAGCAGTCCCCGATGGGTTTGGCCTTGTCCAGCCAACCGCGGCTGGATACCGCAACTGTGCATGCCGCCCAAAAAGGGCTGGGCTTGGACAAATTACAGGCTTTTTTGCGCGATGAATCGGATGGCTTTTTGTCGATCTGCCGCACCCCCGATCCTGCGCTGCCGCCTGAAGGCCGGGTGGAAAGCGTGGCCGGTATCGTAATGAATACGCACACCCGTCAGATATGGATTGCCCCCGATGTGCCCAGCCGCGTGGCCTTCCAAGCCGTTGCCAACGACTGGATTTGAGCTCAGCTGCCGCTGCCCGTCACCGATTGGGCTTTGCGGATCGCGCTCTGGGCGTCGGCATCGCTCATATTGGGCGCTGCAGTGGCGCCCACTTGCAGCAACAAGCCCAGAACCTTGGAGCCATGCTCGATGGCGATGGAGCCGTATTTAATATCGCCTTGCACCAGGCAATCGGCATGCAATTCCACGCGTTCGTGCGCGTGAATGTGGCCAGACACCTTGCCGGCCACTACCACGCGGTGCGCCACGATGTCGCCCTGCACCTCGCCTGAGACGCCAATCACCACGGTGATTGACTCGTCTTTGGAGGACTCGATATTGCCCACCACTTTGCCGTCGATGCGGATGCTATCGAGCAGCACCATACGGCCGTGAATCGCGGTGTTTTTGCCAATCAAGGTGTCAAACTTTTCCGGCAGCGCTTTGAAGGTGGTGCTTTTGTTCTTGGCGAACTTACTGAAGAACATCAGGAATCTCCGAAAAAAATATTACTTTTGCAAAACAGCCAACACCTGCGTTGGGTTGATGACGGCCTCCTTGTAAAGGATTTCGTAATGCAAGTGGGGACCGGTCGAGCGGCCCGTATTGCCCAAAGCGCCAATAATGATACCGCGCTCAATTTTGTCACCTTCCGCCACTTTGCGGTGACTTAAATGGGCGTAACGGGTTTGAAATCCCTGGGCGTGGCGCACTTCCACCCAGTTGCCATAGGCACCAGACCACTCCGATTTGGTCACCACGCCGGCCGCAGAGGCCAGTACCGGTGTGCCCACCGGGCCAACAAAGTCCAAGCCCTCGTGGACGCCAGGGCGGTGGGTGATCGGGTCCAAGCGCACACCAAACGTGCTGCTGACGCGGGCGTTGTCTTGAATCGGCAAAGCCGTGGGCAGCGTTTTGAGCCAGTCGATTTCCTGGCTCCATTGCTGGTGTAGCCTGTCGGCGGTGCGCCAAAGTTGACCCGCTTCTTGACTGGCAGTGTCCAGTTGCAGCGCCAAATCGGCACGTCGAAAGTAATCCCAAGAAGGCGCTTTGAAAGGGCCGCCGCGCCCATCCTGGGCTGACAAACTGTCCACCGTGACGCGCTTGCCCAAGTTGCCAATTTTGTCCAAAGAGGCTATTTCGTTTTTATCCGCCTCCAGCTTTTGCACGTGGTGCAGCACCGCTTGGAGCCGGTCCTGGAGTACTACCAACTTGTCACGGTAGCCGGCTTCTAGGCGTTGCTGCTCGCTGGCACTGGTCACGCCGCCTATGCTTTGCGCCAGAGTAGGGTTGATCTCAATCGCCACCCGTAAGCCCACCCAATGAAAGGCAAAGCCCAGCACCACCAGCATAAAAGACAGTACGCCTGCGCTCGCCACGAGACTGCGGGCCGTGATCGAAACAGTTTGGACGCGAGACGTCAGCCCGGATACCCAAATAAGTTGCATCGCTCTACTTTCATCAACTCGAGAAATGGAGCGTTCATTTTACATGAAAGTAGAACTAATTTACTTGTTAAATATATATAATAACTAAATAATATTATATAATTGGTCTGGCAATAGGTCGCTTATTTTCATAGGCCTTGGACGCGCGCAAGACCAAGGCATCACCAAACATCGGTCCAACAAACTGCAAGCCCATGGGCAAACCGTCTCGGGTCAAACCGCAGGGAATGGTCGAGGCCGGTTGTTGAGTCAGGTTGAAGGGGTAGCTGAACGGCGTCCAACCCAGCATGGATTCGGGACTCAAGGGACTGTGGCCCGCAGGCAGCGCATCAAAAGCCGGGATGGACACGGCCGGTGTCACCAGCAAATCAAAGCGCTGCATGAACTGACGCATCTGGCTACCGAGCACCCCACGGCGCTGGTTCAGGTGCTGAATATCCAGCGCCGACAAGCGCGAACCCAGTTCCGCCTCGGCCATGAAATCGGGGTCAGCCAGACTTTGCTGCTCGGCGTTCAAGGTGTTCCACACCGTCCAAGCGCCCAAGAACCACAGGCCGGTGGTGATGTCCAAGGGGTCTTCAAAACCGGGGTCGACCTGCTCCACGTGCGCGCCCAAGTCTTGCAGCACCTTGACCGCCTCGGCCACCGCAGCAGCAATCTCGGGGTGCACGTTTTTCGCATAACCCAGGGTGGGCGAATAGGCGATGCGCAAGCCTCGGATGCCGTCATTCAAGCCGGCGGTGTAATCTACGGTGTCTTCGGGCAGGGACGTCCAATCCCGGGCGTCAGGGCGCTTCATCACGTTCATCATCAACGCAGCGTCTTGAACGCTCATGGTGTGCGGCCCCAAATGGGCCACCGAACCAAAGGGTGAGAGCGGATACGCCGGCACGCGCCCGAAGCTGGGTTTGAGGCCAAAGTTGCCACAAAACGCGGCAGGAATGCGCACACTGCCCGCGCCATCGGTGCCCACGCCAATGGGGCCCAGGCCGGCCGCCACGGCCGCCGCCGTGCCGCCCGAGGAGCCGCCCGGGGTTTTGTTCAGGTTCCAAGGATTACGGGTGATACCGGTGGCGGGCGAGTTGGTCTCGCCTTTGCAACCGAATTCGGGGGTGGTGGTTTTGCCCAGCAGCACCGCACCGGCCTCGCGCAAACGGGCCGTCACGGGGGCGTCGACGTCCCAGGGCTGATCCGGGTTGACGGTGCGGCTGCCGCGCAAGGTGGGCCAGCCTTGGGTCAAGATCAGGTCTTTGATGGTGGCGGGAACGCCTTCCAAAGTGCCCACGGGCGCACCAGTAGCGCGGTGTGCTTGCCAGCGTGCTTCGCTCACCTGGGCGCTTTTCAAGGCGGCTTTTTCGTCGAGCAAACAAAAGGCATTGATCTTCGGATTCACCCGCGCCGTGCGGGCCAAGACCGCTTGCGTCACTTCGACCGGCGAGGCCGCGCCGCTGCGGTACAAGCCGATCAAGGTGTCGGCGCTGAGTTGGGTCAGGTCTGAATTTTGGTCTTGGGTCATGGTCTTGTCCTTGTGTGAGGGCTGAGTTTTTTCCAGGGCAAATCACCCGGATCGGCGGCCATGGGGCCGGGGGCTTTGGCCACCAGCACATGGCTGGCGATGGGGGTGAAATCGGCGCGGAAATGGTTGGAACTTTTGACCACCAAAACCTTCATGTTTTCCGGATGAATGCCCACGGTACGAAACAGCTCACGGTCCAGCATTTGCATCTTGCCGCTGGCCACGGCCACGTAAATACCTTCGATTTCCAGACAAGCACTTGGGCCCATCTGGATGGTCGAGCCGGTCATCATCGGACCTTTGAGTAAACAGGCACCCGGGCTGACGGCGCGTACCGTGAAGCGCCCTTGCACCGGCGGATCGCTCAGATCGCCACTGAAAATCGGCACCGCTTTGCCCAAACTCATTTCCAGTTGCGCGCCCACGCCCGCCTCACAGGCTTTGCGAGCGGCTTGCGGGTCGAACAGCAAACCCAGCGCAATTTGCTGCGGAAACAGGTGCCCTGCTCGCTGCTGCAGCAAGGCGTGCAGCATACCCGTGGTGTTGCTGTCGCCCCCGGCCCCAGGGTTGTCTTGGGTGTCGGCCAGCACCACTGGCGCAGCTTCAATGGCCGCCCACGCCAACGCCTGGGCCACGGCCTCGCGCGCCGGTTGCCATTGCGGGCGCCACTGCTGCGCTTGAACCGCTTGCGCATACAAGCGTTCGACAGCCAACTTCGCTTGCGCGCCATGGGCCCAAATCACCGGACCGCATTCTTCAAAGTCAGACGCTGGAAAGCCCATGCAAAAACTCAGCATGGCCCCAAGCTCACGGTCCAGCGCGATCAGCTGTTCATAAAGGGCTTGGGCCGGCGCCATCCAAGTGCTTTGCGCATTGAGCGAAATGAGAAAGGGCAAGCGCTGCACATGCAGGGGCTCTTTGCGGCCCAGTTGCAAGCGCCGCTGCAGCAATCGCGCCGCCAACTCGCCCGTGGCAGCCATGTCCACATGCGGGTAGGTGCGGTAAGCGACCAGGCCGTCTGACTCGCGCAGCATGCGGGCGGTGACGTTGGCGTGCAAATCCAGGCTGGCCACGATCGGGATGTGGGGCCCCACCAGTTGGCGAATGCGACCAATTAATTCACCTTCACTGTCGTCGGCGTGTTCGGCCACGGCCGCACCGTGCAAATCCAAATACACGCCGTCCAATCCCTGCGCCAGCGCGGCGCGCACATCGTCCATGATCGCCTGGCTGATGCGCTCAAACGCGTCTTGCGTCACATACGAAGACGGCGAGGCCCCGGCCCAGGCCGAGGGCACCAGCGTCCACTGCAAACGCCGCGCCTCGTCCATGAAGCCGCCCATGGGAATGTTCACCCCAGTGAGCAAGTCAACCATGGCTTGGCCGCGCACAAAGGCCGGGAACGCCTCGCCGGTGTTGAAAGCCGCCCAGTCGGCCAGACTGGGCGCAAAGGTATTGGTCTCGTGCTGGTAGCCAGCGATCAAAATGCGCGTCATGGCAACGCCTTGTGGTGTGAACGGTTGTGAGTAAATCTGGAGAACAGTGAAATTTTTTTGAATTTCAGATCAAAACGCCGCCGGTGCGGCGTCAAACAATTTGCGGGTATAGGCGTGTTGCGGGTGGGCGTACAAGTCCACCGTGCGGCCCTGCTCCACCATCTGCCCTTGGTGCATCACGATTACGCTGTCGCACAACTGTGCAGCCACACGCAGGTCGTGGGTGATGAAGAGCATGCCCAAGCCAAACTCGGCTTGGATCTCGCGCAGCAAGCTCAAAATTTGGGCCTGCACACTCACGTCCAGCGCACTCACCGCTTCGTCGGCCACCAGCACCTTAGGCTGACAGGCCAGGGCCCGCGCAATCGCCAGGCGCTGGCGTTGACCGCCACTGAATTGGCTGGGGTAGCGGTCCAACGCCTCTACCGGCAAGCGCACCTTGTGCATCAACTCCTGCGCCATTGCCCAGGCCTGGGCTTTGGGCATGCCGAAGTTGACCGCGCCTTCTATGATGGACTGGCCCACCGTGCGGCGCGGGTTGAGGGATCGGTTCGGGTCTTGAAACACCACCTGCACCAGGCTGCGCAGGGGGCGCAAACGCCCTTCGGGCAGCAGCGCAATGTCATGCTCGCCCCACTGAATTTGGCCCACGGTAGGGTCGATCAAGCGGATCAAACAGCGCGCAAAAGTCGACTTACCCGAACCCGATTCACCCACAATGCCCACGGTTTCACCAGCGCGAATTTGCACATTGGCATCGCGCAGCGCTTGGGTTTCATGGGTGCGCCCCATCCAGTCACGGCTAATGTAGGTTTTGCCCACCTGATGCCCGCGCAGCAAGGCCGGGCCTGAGGGTTCAGGCCGGGCCGGCGGCGGCGTCATGCCCGGTACGGCGGCCAGCAACAGGCGCGTGTAATCAGCCTGGGGGCGTTTGAGCACCTGCTCGCAGGTGCCGGATTCGACCGCCAGACCTTGGTGCATGACCAGCACATCGTCGGCAATTTCAGCCACCACGCCCATGTCGTGGGTGATGAACAGCACAGCCACGCCCTGATCAGCTTGCAGCTGCTCAATCAACTTCAAGATTTCTTTTTGTGTCGTCACGTCCAGCGCGGTGGTCGGCTCGTCGCAAATCAGCAGCACGGGTTTCAAAATCACAGCCATGGCGATCACGATGCGCTGGCGCTGCCCGCCGCTGAGTTGGTGCGGAAAGCTGCGCAAGATCCGCTCGGGCTCGGGTAGGCGCACACTTTCAAACACACGCAGCACCTCGGTGCGGCGCTTTGCTTGAGGCCAATCAGTGTGGGTGGCGAGCAACTCGTCTACCTGATCGCCGCAGTTCATGACCGGATTCAGCGCCGTCATCGGCTCCTGAAACACCATGCCCATGACGCGGCCGCGCAAATCGCGCAAGCGCGAAGGCGTGGCGTCAAGCAAGGACTCGCCTTGCAGCAGCACCTGGCCGAGGTCGGGCTTCAATTCACGCGCCAGCAGCCCCATGACAGTGGTGGCCATGACGGATTTACCGGAGCCCGACTCGCCGACCACACACAGTGTTTTGCCAGGTTGAATCGTCAGGCTGATGCCTTGTACCGCATGCTTCCGGTCGCTGCCCGCAGGCAAAGACACGGACAAATTTTGAATGGCTAAAACAGGGGCCGTCATCAAGAACCCCGCTTGGCAAATTTGGGGTCCAGCACATCGCGCAAGCCATCACCCAATAAATTCACGGCCAACACCGTGGGCACCAAAAACAAAGCCGGGTACATCACGTTGCCCGGGTACTGGCTGAACTGCACCCGACCCTCGGCCATGATGTTGCCCCAGGTGGGGATATCGGGCGGCAAACCCAGGCCCAAGAAACTCAGAATGGCTTCGGTCAACACCGCCGAGGCCGCGACAAACGTGCCTTGCACGATCAAAGGCGCCATGGCGTTGGGCAAGATGTGGCGAAACAAAATCACTGGCGTGGGCGTGGCCAAGGCGCGTGCTGCCTCCACAAACGGCTCTTCGCGCAAGCTCAGTACCAGGGCGCGCACCAAGCGGGTGACGCGCGGCACTTCAGGGATGGCAATCGCCACCACCACGGTGGTGATCGTGGCGCCCAAGGCGGCCACCAAAGCTATGGCCAGCAAGATCGCAGGGATCGCCATCAGGCCGTCCATCACGCGCATCAAGATTGCGTCCAGCGCGCGAAAGTAACCGGCCAACATGCCCAGTGCGCCGCCCAGCACCAGCGACAAAACGGCCGTGCAAGAGCCGACCAACAATGACACACGCGTGCCGTAGATCACGCGGCTGAACAGGTCGCGGCCAAAACTGTCGGTGCCCAACCAAAACGTGTGTTGCACTGAGGTGCCGTCGAGCAAAGCAAACAAGCCCGCATCCCCTGCGCCCTTGTTGATGAAATTGGAATCCATGGCAGACGGATCGACTGTCCCCAAAAAGGGCGCCAAGGCGGCCACCAGCAACATCAAGCCCAGCACCGCCCCGCCAAAACGCACCGAGCCATTGGCCAGCAAACGTTGATATGCGTTCATCAGTAACGAATCCTCGGATCTAAAAACAAATAACTCAGATCCACCAGCAGGTTGACCATCACATAGCTCACCGAGAACAACAGCACCAAACCTTGAATCACCGGAAAGTCCCGATTCAGCACAGCATCCACTGTGAGCGAGCCCAAGCCAGGAATGGCAAACACCGTCTCCGTCACCACTACCCCGCCGATCAACAACGCAATGCCAATCCCGATCACGGTGACGATGGGCACGGCCGCGTTCACCAGCGCATGGTGCAGCAGCACGGCGCGCTCGGTTAGGCCCTTGGCGCGGGCCGTGCGAATGTAGTCTTCTGTCAGGGCTTCGGACACACTGGCTCGCGTCACCCGGGCGATCAAAGCCACGTAAATCATGGCCAAAGTCATCCAGGGCAAGATCAACTGACGCATCCAGGCCCAGGGGCCAGCGCCCGACGCGCCGAGCAGGCTTTTATAACCTTGCACCGGCAACCATTCGAGCCGAATGGCGAACAGGTAAATCAATAAATAACCGATCACAAACACCGGGATCGAAAACCCGGCCACGGCAAAACCAGACAGCAAACGGTCCAGCCAGCCGCCCAAGCGCCAAGCGGCCAAGGTGCCCAGCGGCACAGCCACCAAAACCGCCAAGATCACCGTGCCCACAGCCAGCGCCAGCGTCGGCTCAATGCGCTGGGCAATCAACTCGGTGACCGGCTTACTCAGGTAAAAGGAATACCCCAGATCCCCTTGCAAGACACGACCGATCCAGATGCCGTATTGAACCGGGATGGAACTGTCCAGCCCCAGCTGGGTGCGGATTTGGGCGATGTCTTCGTTGGTGGCGTTGTTGCCGGCAATGGCCGCGGCCGGATCACCTGGGGCCAACCTCAAAATGAGGAAGACCACCAAGGACACGACCAGCAAGACCGGCAGCACCGCGGCGATGCGCCGCAGCAGGAAAGAGAGCATCTATGAAGCCTGACTCAGTTTTTCTTGATGTTCCACATCACCGGAATACCCGGTGTTTGCAACACGCCCGACACATTGCTGCGAATGGCGGTAGGGCTTTGATACTGGCCTAACGGTGCGTGGGTCGCGGTTTCAAACGCCACGCGCTGGATTTCGCTGGCGATTTTTTTCTTTTCTTCCGGCTTTACAGTGCGTGCAAAGCGGTTTTTCAGGTATTCGAGACGAGGCTCGTCTTGCCAGCCGAACCAGCCGTTTTGCCCTTTGGCATTGAACATCTGGATGGTCAGGGGGCTTGAAATATCACCCGCGGTCCAGGCCGTCAAAAACGCACTCCAACCGCCATTGGCCGGTGCGTCTTTCTTGGCGCGACGCGCCAGCAAGGTAGCCCAGTCCATTTGCTGAAAGTCCACCTTGAACCCCGCCGCTTCGAGTTGCTGCTTGGCCACCAAAGGCAGTTTGGCGATCGAGGCCAAATCTGTCGGGCGCATCAACAACACTGGCGTGCCGTCGTAGCCCGCGTCTTGCAGCATTTGCTTGGCTTTGGCGGGGTTGGCCACGCCGGTGAAATAACCAGTGTCTTCATCGCCATAGGCCGTGCCGCAAGGGTACATGCTGCGGCACAAACGGCCCAAGGCGGGCACGCCCACCTGGGTGTTGATATAGGCCTGCTGGCCCATGGCCACCATGGCCGCTTGGCGAATCTTCACGTTGTTGAACGGTGCGTGTAAGTGGTTGAAACGCATGATGAACTGCAGACCAGCAGGCGAGAAGTCTTCGACCTTCACGCCTTCGGTTTTCTTCAGGGTTTCGTACTGCTCAAAGCTGGGCTGCTCGACCATGTCGACTTCGCCTGCCTTCAGGGCATTGAACTGGGTTTGCGGGTCGCGGATGATGACCCACTCGACACGGTCAAAATTGACAGGACGGCCACCGGCCACGCCACTGGGGGCCTCAGGGCGCGACTTGTATTTGGCGTTGCGGGTGTAGACCACCAGCGCGCCGGGCTTGAACTCATCGGCCTTAAAGACAAAGGGGCCTGAGCCAATGTGTTCTTTGATTTGCTCGGCGCCCGGTGTGGCCGCAATGCGCGCGGGCATGATGAAAGGCACGTTGGACGAAGCTTTGCCCAGCGAGTCGAGCATGATGCCGCAAGGCTGGTTCAATACAATTTTGAAGGTGTTGGCATCTGGCGTTTCGTAGGCGGTGATGAAGGTCGACAAAATGCCGCCCATCGCGTCACGGCTAGCCCAGCGCTTAAGCGAAGCCACCACGTCGGTGCTGGTCACCGGCTTGCCGTCATGGAACTCCAGGCCCGAACGCAGTTTGAAAGTCCAGGTCAACTCGTCTTTGGAGACTTGGTAGCTGTCCACCATTTGCGGCTTGATAGCGCCCTTGGCGTCTTCAGAGAACAGCGTGTCGTAAATCATGTACGCATGGTTGCGCGTGACATAGGCTGTGGTCCAGATCGGATCGAGCACCGTCAAGTTGGCATGCGGAACAAAGCGAAAAACCTTGTTGGGCGGGGTTTGCGCCATCGCGGGGCTCAGCAAACTCAAACCGAGCACGGTGGCCACGGTCAATAGGAAACGTCTTTGCATTTTCAATTCTCCAAATTCCGAACAAGGATGTGAACATGATGACATTGAACGGTGCACTCTGATCGTCACCTTTGCGCAAATTGAGCAAGGGGTTTGCACCAATGGCCGGATCAGGCTCACACGACTCCATAATGTAAATCTTTTGGAATAAATTTCTACATCATGGTCTACCCTGAGTTCTCCGCCAACGAACTGTCGCAAGCCATTCATTCCAAGCAAGTGTCATGCCGCGATGTCATGCAATCCACCCTGAGGCAGATTGAACGACACAACCCCAAAAGCAACGCCCTGGTGAGCCTGGCCGACGAGGGTGTACTGCTGCGCCAAGCCGATGAACGCGATGCCCAACTCGCGCGCGGTGAGTCCATGGGCTGGATGCATGGCATGCCCCAAGCGATGAAGGATTTGGCCAATGTGGCCGGTTTTCGCACCACTTTGGGTTCTCCCTTGATGCGCGATTTTGTCGCCAGCGAAGACGGCTTGATGGCCAGTCGCATGAAGGCCAGTGGCTGCATTGTGATTGGCAAAACCAACACCCCTGAATTTGGCTTGGGCTCACACACATTCAACGAAGTCTTTGGCGCAACGCGCAACGCCTGGGATGCCCGCAAAACCGCAGGCGGCAGCAGCGGCGGTGCAGCGGTCGCTTTGGCGCAGCGCATGTTGCCGGTGGCCGACGGATCTGACTTCATGGGCAGCCTGCGCAACCCGGCGGGATGGAACCATATTTTTGGCCTTCGCCCCTCGCAAGGGCGCGTGCCCATGGTGCCTGCGCAAGACGTATGGATTTCGCAATTGGGCACCGAAGGCCCCATGGGCCGCAGCGTGCGCGATGTGGCGATGCTGTTGTCGGTGCAAGCGGGCCATCACCCGGCCTCGCCCCTGTCGATCGCCCAAGACGGCAAGGCCTTCACCGCGCCCCTAGATTCCAACGTGAAAGGCCAGCGCGTGGGCTGGCTGGGTGATCTGAACGGCTACCTGCCCATGGAAGATGGCGTGATGGCCACCTGCCTTGATGCTTTGAAATCCTTTGGCACCCTGGGTTGCCACACCGAGACCACGGGCTTGGGCATGCCGCCTGAAAAAGTGTGGGAGGCTTGGTTGGTCTGGCGCCAAGCCTTAGTGGGGCCGCGCGTCGCACCCCACATGCTCAAGGCCGAGAACCATCACCTGGTCAAGC
The DNA here is from genome assembly GCA_947452785.1 of Comamonadaceae bacterium. GTDB lineage: Bacteria > Pseudomonadota > Gammaproteobacteria > Burkholderiales > Burkholderiaceae_C > Limnohabitans_A. Next base: position 29,109 of record CANGDZ010000009.1, read on the forward strand.
CTGAAGCACGGTGGGAGTATGAGCAGTCGCTCAAATTAACCGGCCCGCAACTGATGTCCGCCAGCGCCACACGCAGCCAGCTTTATCAGAAGATGCTGGCCTTGTTTGAGCGCTTTGATGTGCTGGCAATGCCGGCCGCGCAGGTCTGGCCGTTTGATGCGAATGAGCGTTGGCCACAGCAGATCAACGGCCGCACCATGGACACCTACCACCGCTGGATGGAAGCCGTGATTTACGCCACCTTTGCCGGCCTGCCTTGCATCAGCGTGCCCGCCGGTTTCAGCCCAGACGGTTTGCCGATGGGCTTGCAATTGATCGGCAAACCGCAAGGCGATTTCGCGCTGCTGCAACTGGCCCACGCCTATGAGCAGGCCAACTTGGACATGATCCGCCAGCGCCCACCCGGCGTTTGAATGTCTAGGGCTTAATTTTGCCGCCAAGGCAGGCCGCGAAACTTCCAGCCTCCGGTCTGGCCGCGATGCAAATCGGCGTCCACATTGCCCTCAAAGCCTTCCAGAATGTTGTACGCCGTCAGGCCCAACTCGGTGGCCCGCAGTGCGGCCGCGATGGAGCGCACGCCGCTGCGGCACAGCAACACCAGATTTTTGCCTTCGGCGCCCAGGGCTTGAATTTCTTCGTCAAACTCGCGGTTCATGGACATGCCTGGCCACTGCTTCCAAGCCAGGGGTTGGGCGCCAGGCACCGAGCCCACCCATTCGCGCTCGGCATCGGTGCGCACGTCGACCAACACGGCTTCACCGGCCTGCACCCAAGCCCAAGCCAAAGCAGGAGAGATGTCGCCAGCATAGCCATCGGCCGTTTGCACAGTCTGCGGCAGGGTTTCAGATGATTTTGAATTCATAAGTAGTAGGCAAAAGAGGTGACTTCAATCAAGAAAAGCCAGGCCCTGACAGCAAGGCTCCCCGGCGCTGTGTTTTGCACAGTTTATCAATCGATTTATTTGCCTGATGATTGGCGCGCACAAGCTGTGAACTGAATTATTTTGACGCCTTTGCGGAAATTAATTCAGGGCATTTGGGGCCTTTTAACGCCAAACAAGGGTTAGCGCTACAGGTCACGCCAATGTACCTGGACCATAATTCCTACCGATCCCCGATGTCAGGGGTCGGATGCCCCTTGCGCTCATCGCCTTTTTCGTCAATCCACAGGAGATAACCTCATGAAACGTCGTGTCCATTTGACCGTCCTTGCATCGTTGATGCTGGCCACTGGTTTTTCTTTCGCTGCAGACCCGATCAAGGTCGGTGTGACAGGCCCTTACACCGGTGGATCTTCTTCCATGGGCGTGAGCATGCGTGACGGGGTCAAACTGGCCATCAACGAAATCAACAAAGCCGGTGGCGTGTTGGGTCGTCAATTCTTGGCTATCGAACGTGACGACGAAGCCAAAAACGAACGCGGCGTGCAAATCGCGCAAGAGTTGATCAACAAAGAACAAGTGGTCGCCACCTTAGGCTTCATCAACACCGGCGTGGCCCTGGCTTCGCAGCGCTTTTACCAAGAAGCCAAGATCCCGGTCTTCAACAACGTGGCCACCGGCTCCGTCGTGACCCAGCAGTTCAAAGCGCCTGAGTTCCCAGACAACTACATCTTCCGCAACGCCGCGCACGACAGCATCCAGGCGCCCATGATCGTGGAAGAAGCCATTTCCCGTCGCAACTTCAAAAAGGTCGCCATCCTTGCCGACTCCACTAACTACGGCCAACTCGGTCGTGAGGACTTGGAAAAAGCATTGGCCGCGAAAAACGTCAAAGCCGTCGCGGTTGAGAAGTTCAACATCAAGGATGTGGACATGACCGCGCAGTTGCTCAAAGCCAAAGAAGCTGGCGCCGAAGTCGTCTTGACCTACGCCATCGGACCTGAACTGGCGCAAATCGCCAACGGCATGACCAAGCTGGGATGGAAAGTGCCGATGATCGGCAGCTGGACTTTGTCCATGGCCAACTTCATCGACAACGCCGGCCCTGGTGGCGAGGGTGCTCGCATGCCCCAGACCTTCATTCAGGAACCCAACACCGTCAAGCGTAAAACCTTCATTGAAGCGTACCTGAAGACCTTCAAGCCGAAGAACAACCGCATCGACTCACCCGTGTCGGCTGCGCAAGGTTATGACTCGGTGTATTTGCTGGCCGCCGCCATCAAACAAGCTGGCAGCACCGAAGGCCCCAAAGTGCGTGAAGCCTTGGAAAACCTGCAAACCAAAGTGGAAGGCGTGGTCACCACCTATGACAAGCCATTCACCCACGACGATCACGAAGCCATCACGGCCAACATCCCAATCTTCGGTGAAGTCAAGGGCAGCAAAGTGGTTTACGCCTACGAAGAAGACCGTATCAAAGGTGCAGACATCCGCACCAAAGCGGTGAAGAAAGCAGCAACCGCCGATAAGCAGCCTGCTAAGAAGTAATTGAGAGCACGACAGTGCGCCGTATCTGCGATCAGCGGATACGGTGCATTTTTGTTTTCCCGGTTGAGTTTTCTTTTATTACCCTGTCGAGCCTTTTATGGAAATCTTGCTACAACTTGTTTACAGCGGTGTTGCGCTGGGCATGATCTACGCGGTCATTGCTTTCGGCTACCAGCTGACGTTCGCCACCTCGGACACCTTGAACTTCGGCCAAGGCGACGCCTTGATGCTGGGCGCCTTGGTCGGTCTGACCTTGGTCGACCGCATGGGTCTGAACTATTGGCTGGCCCTGCCTGTCGTGGGCTTATTTGGCATGGTGCAAGGCGCATTTGTGGAGCGCATCGGTGTGCGCCCGGCCATCAAAATCAAGAGCGAATTCGGTTGGATCATGTCCACCATCGCGCTGGGCATCATTTTTAAAAACGTGGCTGAAAACATCTGGGGTCGCGATGATTTGAAGTTCCCATCCCCCCTGCCTGAATCCCCTTTGAAAGTGTTCGGCGCCAACGTCATGCCCATGGAAATACTGGTCATTGGCGGAGCTCTGCTGATGATGCTGGCGGTGGAATTTTTCAACCGCAAAACCATTTACGGCAAGGCCGTGGTGGCCACCTTCAACGACCGCGATGCGGCCAAACTGATGGGCATCAATACCGGTTTGGTGATTACGTTTTCGTACGCCTTGTCCTCCATGTCGGCCGCCTTTGCGGGTGTGCTGATTGCGCCGCTGACCCTCACAGGGGCCACCATGGGATCCGTACTGGGCCTCAAGGCCTTTGCGGTCGCCATCATTGGCGGTCTGACCAGCGGCATGGGCATCATCGTCGGCGGCATCATTTTGGGTATCGCTGAAACAACCACCGGTTTTTATATTTCCACCGGCTACAAAGACGTACCCGGTTTGGTCCTTTTATTGTTCGTCTTGGCGGTCAAGCCTGCAGGCTTGTTCGGCAAATCAGCGATCAAGAAAGTTTGAAAATGAATCGCAAATATTTCCTAGCTTCCGTGCTCGGCTTTATCGCCCTGTGCTTGGTGCCTGTCTTCACGCACAACCCCTACTACATCCACTTGGTCGAGACCATCATGATCTATGCGATCTTGTTGTTCGGCCTGGACATCGTGGTGGGCTACACCGGTCAAGTGTCCCTCGGCCATGCGGGCCTGTTTGGCATTGGCGCCTACACCGCCGGCGTGCTGTTCTTGAAAGTAGGCGCGCCGTTCTGGGTCATCTTGCCCGCCAGTATTGCGGTCACCGCCGTGTTCGGTGCCCTTTTGGCGCTGCCTGCACTGCGCGTGTCCGGACCTTACCTGGCCATGGTGACCTTGGCGTTTGGCACCATCATCCAGATCTTGATCAACGAAATGACCTTCCTCACCGAAGGGCCCATGGGTTTGAAAATTCCCAAGCCCACGGTGGCCGGCTACAAGTTCAACGATGAGTCGTTCTACTGGGTGGTGTGCGTGATGCTGGCGCTGTCGCTGCTGGTGGTGCACCGAGTTTTGCGCTCGCAACTGGGCCGCGCCTTTGAAGCCTTGCGCGGCAGCCCCGTGGCGTCTGACTGTATGGGCGTGTCGGTGTACCGCTACAAGGTCTATGCCTTTGTGATCAGCGCCGGTTTTGCCGGTCTGGCCGGTTGCTTGTACGCTTATTCCGAGCAGTACATTTCACCCAACACCTACAACAACGAACTGACCGTGATGTTCTTGTTGGCCATCATTATGGGCGGGCGTAAAACGCGTTTGGGCGCCATGTTGGGTGCGACCATTATTGTCTTGCTGCCTAAATTGCTAGACGATCTGGAGGCCTTTCGCATGGTGGCCAGCGGCCTGGCGGCTTTGATCTTCGTGGGCGCGGCCTTGGGCATTGCGGCGCGTCGCACTACGCTGCACACCATGTTTGTGCCGGTGGTCGGCACCACAGCCTTGGCGGCGTTCTCGTTCTGGCTGGACAACATCACCGACTGGCGTTTGTCGGTCTTTGGCTTGATGATTTTGTTTGTCGTGTACTACCTGCAAGACGGCATTGTGGGCTTTGTCCGCTTGCTGCTGGGACGCAGCAACACTGCCGACACGGACGTGTCATTGCACGAAGAAAATCCAGCACAAGACGCCTTGATGCAGAGCGCCAAGAGCGACCGTCAAGACATTTTGGTAGCGAACCAGGTGCTGATGCAGTTTGGTGGCCTCAAAGCCATCAACTTGGTGGATCTGAAAATTCAGCGCGGCACCATCCACGGCTTGATCGGCCCCAACGGCTCCGGCAAGAGCACGATGATGAACGTGTTGACCGGCATTTACGTGCCGACCGCTGGCGCCATCGAGTTCGATGGCCGATCGGTGGTGGGACGCACCTCGTCCGACATCGCGCTGTCCGGCATTGCCCGCACCTTCCAAAACGTGCAGTTGTTTGGCGAGATGACCGCTTTGCAAAACGTGCAGGTCGGTTTGCACCACACCTTCAAAAGCAATTTTGTGGATGTCGCTTTGCACACCGCCCGCTACCACCGCGAAGACCACGCCGCCACCGAGCGTGCGCTGGGCTTGCTGCGCTTTGTCGGCCTGGCCGAGTTGGCCAACGAAGAAGCGCGTAACCTGCCCTACGGCAAGCAGCGCCTTTTGGAAATTGCCCGTGCCTTGGCGCTCGACCCGCAACTTTTGTTGCTGGACGAACCGGCTGCCGGCCTCACGGCCCCTGACATCAAGGAGTTGGTGCAAATCATTCGCAAGATCCGCGACCACGGCATCACCGTGATTCTGATCGAGCACCACATGGATGTGGTGATGAGCATCTGCGACACTGTCTCGGTGCTCGACTTTGGGCAAAAAATTGCCGAAGGTCAGCCCGCGCAAGTGCAAGCCGACGAGAAGGTCATTGAAGCCTACCTCGGCGGAACAGCCGCCTGACGGCCGATTGGAGTATTGAGATGTTGAGTATCAAAAATCTAGAAGCAGGCTATGGCAAGGTCCATGTCCTGCATGGCATCACGATCGACGTGCCCAAAGGCAAAGTCGTGACCCTGATCGGCTCCAACGGCGCCGGCAAGACCACCACCATGCGCGCCATCTCCGGCATGATCAAGCCCACCTCGGGCGAGATCAGCTTGAACGGCAAACGCATCGACGGTCTGGAATCGTTCCATATCGCCAAACTGGGCTTGGCCCATTCGCCCGAAGGACGCCGCGTTTTTGCCACCATGACGGTGACCGACAACCTGACTCTGGGCGCCTTTCCGCGCCTGACTGGCAGCCGGCCCAAAGGCGATGTGGCCGGTGACCTGGACAAGGCCATGGACCTGTTCCCTCGCCTCAAAGAGCGGCGCAACCAATTGGCAGGCACCTTGTCGGGCGGTGAACAGCAAATGCTGGCCATGGCCCGCGCTGTGATGCTGAACCCGGAGGTGGTGCTGCTGGACGAACCCTCCATGGGCTTGGCCCCGATCTTGGTGGAAGAAGTCTTCAAGATCATCAGCCGCCTGAAAGAGCAAGGCGTGACCATGCTGCTGGTGGAGCAATTTGCCGCCGCCGCGCTGAACGTCGCCGACTACGGTTACGTGATGGAAAATGGCCGCATCTCGGTGCACGGCGATGCGGAGAAGCTGAAAACCGACCCAGCCGTGAAAGCCGCCTACCTGGGCGGTGGCCACTGATTGCACTTGCTTAGCCACCTGTTTGTCAGCTGGCGTTCAGCCCCAAGCCGTGCAGTGCAAACTTCACGGCTTTTTTGTTCTGTACTCGACAAATTCTCCAGTCCCGCTATGATTGACGTTTACGTTAACGTCAATTAACCCTTTCTTCGCTCACCAAGAGACACGCCATGACCGATCTGTCTGCCGAATTCAAAGCCCTGGCCGAATACCGCCCCACGAACAAGGTGCGCTTTGTCACCGCAGCCAGCCTGTTTGACGGGCACGATGCCGCCATCAACATCATGCGCCGCATCTTGCAGAGCATGGGCACCGAGGTGATTCACTTGGGGCACAACCGCTCAGTGGACGAGGTGGTGACCGCTGCTTTGCAAGAAGACGCGCAAGGCATTGCCATCAGCTCCTATCAGGGCGGGCACAACGAGTATTTCAGCTACATGGTGGATCTGCTCAAGGCACGGGGTGGCGAGCACATTCAGGTGTTTGGCGGCGGCGGTGGGGTGATCGTGCCTTCCGAAATTCGCGCCTTGGCCGAAAAAGGGGTGCGAATCTTCAGCCCTGAAGACGGCCAAAAAATGGGCCTGGCCGGCATGATCGGCGAGATGGTCATGCGTTGCGACCAAGACGTCAGCCCCTTGGCCCCGAAAGATGTGGCTGCGATCCAAGGCCATGGCGAAATGAACTGGCGCGCCTTGGCGCAACTCATCACCGCATTGGAAAACGACAAGGCCGATGCCAGCGTGGTGGCCCATGTGCGCGAACAGGCTGCGCAAAAGAAAGTGCCCGTGCTGGGCATCACCGGCACCGGCGGCGCAGGCAAGTCCAGCCTAACCGACGAGTTGATTCGCCGCCTGCGCCTGGACCAGGACGACCGCTTGCGCGTGGCCGTGATCTCGATCGACCCTTCACGCCGCAAGAGCGGCGGCGCCCTGCTGGGTGACCGCATCCGCATGAATGCCATCAGCCCTTGGTCGCAAGGTCCACGCGTGTTCATGCGCTCGCTGGCCACGCGCGACTTTGGCTCTGAAATTTCTGCGGCCCTGCCCGACGTGATCGCTGCGTGCAAAGTGGCCGGCTTTGATTTGATCGTGGTCGAAACCTCTGGCATTGGCCAGGGAGACGCCGCCATCGTGCCGCACGTGGACGTGCCCATGTATGTGATGACGCCCGAGTTTGGCGCCGCCAGTCAGCTCGAAAAAATCGACATGCTGGACTTTGCCGAGTTCGTGGCCATCAACAAGTTCGACCGCAAAGGCGCCTCCGACGCCTTGCGCGATGTGGCCAAGCAAGTGCAGCGCAACAAAGAAGCCTGGACCGTGCCCATGGAACAGATGCCGGTGTTCGGCACCATGGCGGCGCGCTTTAACGACGATGGCGTAACGGCGCTGTACCAGGCTCTCAAAGCCCGATTGACCTTGCTGGGCATGCCAACCGGTGAAGGGCGCTTGCCCGTGGTCAACGTGCGCCACAGCACGCACCAAAATCCGGTCGTGCCCTCTGCTCGCACCCGCTACTTGGCAGAGATCAGTGACACCGTGCGCGGCTACAAAAAGCGCGCCCGTGAACAAGCCCATCTGGCGCGCGAAATTCAACAACTTCGCGCCGCTGCCGTGATGCTCGAAGCCGGAAAATCGGGTCGCGCCCGCGCCGCCGAAGCCGCTTTGGACTTGGCCAAGGCCAGGGAAGAAACGCAGGATCCCAACGCCCGCAAGCTGCTGACCCAATGGCCCGACATGCAAAAAGCCTACGCGGGCGACGAGTACGTGGTAAAGATTCGCGACAAGGAAATCCGCACCGCGCTGACCACCAAATCGCTCAGCGGCACCACTATTCGAAAAGTGGCGCTGCCGCAATATGAAGACCATGGTGAAGTGCTCAAGTGGCTGATGCTGGACAACGTGCCCGGCAGCTACCCCTATACCGCTGGCACTTTTGCCTTCAAACGCGAGGGCGAAGACCCGACCCGCATGTTTGCCGGCGAAGGCGATCCCTTCCGCACGAACCGCCGCTTCAAACTGGTGAGCGAAGGCCTGCCGGCCAAGCGGCTGTCCACAGCCTTTGACTCGGTCACGCTGTACGGCAACGATCCGGATCGCCGCCCCGACATCTACGGCAAGATCGGCAACTCGGGCGTGAACGTGGCCACGCTGGACGACATGAAGGTGCTGTATTCGGGCTTTGACCTGTGCAACCCGACCACCTCGGTGTCCATGACCATCAACGGTCCGGCGCCGTCCATCTTGGCCATGTTCATGAACACGGCCATCGACCAGAACATTGACAAATTCAAGGCTGAGAACGGCCGAGAGCCAACCGAGACCGAAACCGCCAAGATCAAAGAATGGGTGCTGGCCAATGTACGCGGCACGGTGCAGGCCGACATTTTGAAAGAAGACCAAGGTCAGAACACCTGCATCTTCTCCACCGAGTTCTCGCTCAAAGTCATGGGCGACATCGCGCAGTACTTTGTGCACCATGACGTGCGCAACTTCTACTCGGTGTCGATCAGCGGTTATCACATCGCCGAAGCGGGGGCAAACCCGATTTCGCAACTGGCCTTCACGCTCTCCAATGGCTTCACCTTCGTCGAAGCGTACTTGGCGCGCGGCATGCACATCGACGACTTCGCACCGAACCTGAGCTTCTTCTTTTCCAACGGCATGGACCCAGAATACACGGTCATGGGCCGCGTGGCGCGCCGCATCTGGGCGGTGGCCATGAAAGAGAAATACGGCGCCAACGAGCGCAGCCAAAAACTCAAGTACCACATTCAAACTTCGGGCCGCTCGCTGCATGCGCAAGAAATTCAGTTCAACGACATCCGCACCACGCTGCAAGCGCTGATTGCGATTTACGACAACTGCAACAGCCTGCACACCAACGCCTTTGACGAAGCCATTACCACGCCCACCGAAGACTCGGTGCGCCGCGCCATGGCGATCCAGATGATCATCAACCGCGAATGGGGTTTAGCCAAGAACGAAAACCCGAGTCAAGGCGCGTTCATCATCGACGAACTCACCGAGTTACTGGAAGAAGCTGTGCTGGCCGAGTTTGAAAAAATTGCCGAACGCGGCGGCGTCTTGGGTGCCATGGAAACCGGCTACCAGCGCGGCAAGATCCAAGACGAGTCCATGCACTACGAGATGCTCAAGCACACGGGCGAACTGCCCATCATTGGCGTCAACACCTTCCGTAACCCCAAGGGCGATCAAGTCATGGAAACGCTGGAGTTGGCCCGCTCGACCGAGGAAGAAAAGCAGTCGCAACTCCAGCGTCTGCAAGACTTCCAAACTCAGCATGCCAACGCATCTCCCGCGATGCTTAAGCGTTTGCAACAAGCCGTGATCGATAACGGCAATGTGTTTGAAGTGCTGATGGACGCGGTGCGCGTTTGCTCGCTGGGCCAGATCACCAACGCCTTGTTTGAAGTGGGTGGGCAGTACCGCAGAAATATGTGAATTTTATTTACTTAGCCATAATCATATGCGTCATTAAGTTGACACAATGAGTCGTCAGAATTCTCTAGGTTCCCACTTATTAACCTGGAGAATTCATGAAGCACTTGATGCTTGCTGGCCTTTTGGCGGCTGTTACTTTTACAGGGTGTTCTAGCAACACCCCTGCACCTAAAAACGTCATCTTTTTCTTAGGTGATGGCATGGGCATGACCACCATGACAGCCGCGCGAATCTACGGCGTTGGCGAAGACGGCGAGCTGACGATGGACACATTGCCAGAAACCGCTTTCATCAAAACCTTCTCAAATGATGCCCAGGTCACCGACTCAGCCCCCTCCATGGCGGCTTATATGACCGGTGTGAAAATGAACAACGAAGTGGTGTCGATGTCACCGGACACCGTTGCCATCGCTCCAGGCAAGGATGCAACCACAGGCGTCTCCAACAGCATTAACAACTGTGTAAGCAGCAACGGCGCCCCTGTGCAAACCTTGTTGGAAATGGCCATCGCCAAAGGCATGGGCACTGGTGTAGTCTCTACTGCTCGGCTCACGCATGCCACACCGGCTGTCACTTATTCGCACATCTGTAACCGCAATGCAGAGTACGAGATCGCTCGCCAGGCTGTGCCCGGTGGCGCAGGCTACAACACGGCACTGGGCAATGGCGTAGACGTTTTGATGGGCGGTATCAGCCAGTATTGGGTGCCCTTCAATGCCACCGGCAGTGCGGCAGAGAAAAAAGGTCGGCCAGACGGTCGCAACCTGATCAATGAATTCAAAGCCAAAGGCTATACCTTTGTCTCTGACAAAGCCACCTTCGATGCGGCCCCTGTGAGCTCCGGCTCCAAGATCATCGGTTTGTTCGATCAGGCATTCACTCAAGGTCACATGTCTTATGACCTGGACCGGAACCCTGCCAGTGAACCCAGCCTGGCTGAGATGACCACCAAGTCCATGGACCTGCTGGCGAAAAAAGGCAAAGGCTATTTCCTGATGGTTGAAGGTGGTCGCATTGACCATGCCTTGCATGAAACCAACGCCAAGCGGGCATTGCACGACACTGTGGCATTTGACAACGCCATCAAGGCGGCCATCAACAAAGCCAAAGAGACCGACACCAACCTGACCAACACCTTGATCGTGGTCACGGCGGACCATGATCACACGCTGTTGATGCAAGGTTATTCCAAGATCACCGGCAAAACCACCACGGCTTCGGCTGGCATTTTGGGCTTGCTGCGCAGCTATGTCGACGGTGCTCTGAGTAAAGATGCCGACAACTCGCCTTACACCATCCTGGGTTTTGGCAATGGCCCGAACCGGGTTTCAGACCGCACCACCGTCGCTGCGCTGGATGATGCGACCGTCAGCGCCAACGACTACCTGCAAGAGTCAGCTATCCGAACCGGCACAGGCGGTGAAACACATGGTGGCGCGGATGTCTTTCTGGGCGCCATTGGCATGTCCGCTGAGCAATTCAAGGGCGTTCTTGACAACACGGCTGTTTTTGGTCTGGTTCGTCAAGCGCTGGGACTTTGATCCAATGATCTGGAGAACATAATGAAACGTATTTTAATTTCTGCTCTGATGTCTGGTTTTGCTGTTGCCTCTTGGGGTGCAGGCGAAGCCAAAAATGTGATCTTCTTCTTGGGCGATGGTATGGGGCCCGTCACCGTGACGGCTTCACGCATTTACCAATACGGTGAAGCTGGCCAACTGACCATGGACAAGCTGCCACGCACAGCGCGCATCAAGACCTATTCAAAAGATGCGCAAACCACGGACTCGGCACCTTCAATGGCGGCTTACATGACCGGCGTAAAGATGAACAACGAAGTGGTCTCAATGTCTGCAGCGACGATAGCCGTAGCACCAGGCAAAGACACTGCAACCGGCGTCAGCAACTCAGTCAACAATTGCCTGAGTTCGAATGGCGCATCTGTGCCCACATTGCTGGAACTGGCCATCGCCAATAAAAAAGCCACAGGCGTAGTCTCTACCGCCCGGTTAACCCATGCCACGCCAGCGGTGACCTATTCACACATCTGTAACCGCAATGCCGAGTACGACATCTCACGCCAAGCTGTACCCGGCGGTGCAGGCTACAACGCGGCGTTGGGCAATGGCATTGACTTCTTTATGGGCGGCATCAGTCAATACTGGGTGCCGTTTAACGCCACCGGTAGCGCAGCTGAGAAAAAGGGTCGCCCAGATGGTCGTAACCTGATTAACGAAATGAAATCCAAGGGTTATACCTTTGTCTCAGACAAAGCCACGTTTGATGCGGCAGCCACCACGACAGGGGTCAAAATTTTTGGTTTGTTTGATCAAGCTTTCAGCCAAGGCCACATGTCTTATGAGTTGGACCGCAATGCCGCACTGGAACCTAGTCTGGCTGAAATGACCACCAAGGCCATTGATGTCTTGTCCAAAAACAACAGTGGTTATTTCTTGATGGTCGAAGGCGGCCGTATCGACCATGCATTGCACGGCACCAACGCCAAGCGGGCCTTGGTTGACACCATTGCCTTTGACAACGCCATCAAGGCCGCACTGGACAAAGTGGATTTGAGCAACACGCTGGTAGTGGTGACGGCGGACCATGACCACACCATGGCGTTCAATGGCTACCCCAAAAAGGGTAACCCCATTTTGGACATCGTTCGCGGCTACACAGACGGTCTGCCCGCCAAGGATGCCGACGGTAAAACCTTCACCACCCTGGTTTTTGGCCAAAGTCCAAACCGCCCCGCAGCTCGTGCAGATGTCGATTCGGCGACGGCCCTGGGCAACGACTATCTACAAGAAGGCACAGTCAAAGTGGCCAACGGTAACGAGTCCCACGGTGGTGGCGACGTTCGCCTGCACGCCACCGGCGCTGGCTCGTCCACCTTCAAGGGCACCATAGACAACACCAAGGTGTTCACACTCGTTAAAACCGCTTTTGGTTTTTAAACCACGGTTCTTGCCCATCACTCTAGCCGGTAAGCCTTGCTTACCGGCTTTTTCAATGAATGCACATGCGTCCTCAACGTTCACTTTGTCTAAGTATCGCCACCCTGCTCCTGGTGACCACGGGTTTCGTGCACAGTGTCAGTGCCCTGGCGCAAACGCCATTGGCAGCTGCGGTTGCCAACAATCGCGTACTCCCAGCAACCCCCGCCAAGGTTGACCTGGATGCCCTCATCCGGGTTGAATCCAAAACCATAGGCTCCGATGGCGTCACTCGCACCAGCCTGTATGAAGAAACCTTCATGCGCCGAGGCGAACAGATCTGGACGCAGCGCATACGCCCCAAACAAACCACGGCTCACAACCATGACAAAGAAGGACACGCGGGTCATAAGCATTTGGATCCTTTTGAAGGTGGTCGGCTGATCAGTCTAGAAGATGGGAAGCCGCAAATGCGCCTGATCAGTGCCAGCGAAAAGCGGGTGGTCAGCGTCCCGTCGGTAGAGTTTGGAAATCTGGGATTTGATGGTTCATGGGAAAGAGCTTATTACTTGGTCACTCAACTCGAATTCAAAAGCTTCAAACCCGCCACCCGCGTCAGCAATGTATCGGATGCGAAGTGGTTTGAAAAAAAGGGCGAAATCAACGAATCCATTTTGTGGGACAACAACCGAAAGGTCCCATTGGTTATTGAGAGTACCAATCGACAGGGCAGTCAATGGCGCAGAATCACAGTGATTCCACGCAAAGAATTGACGGCCGTGGTGCCCTGGGGTCCACAACTGGTTAAAAACTTTGATCAAATGCTGTATTCAGACTTCTTGGATTGAACCCCAATACTGTGCGCGAATAGCCTGATGATGATCGGTTGTAGAGGCTTTGCCGCAAGCCTCGGAATGGCACAATCCATCCATGCAAAGACCCACCCCCTTCATCGCCCCCGAAGTTTTTGACGACGCCGACACCGCGCTAGAGCGGGTGCAGGCCATTTACGAACAAAGTCTGAAGCACCTGCGTGACGCCATGCGGCGTTATGTGGCGGGTGAGCACATGGTGGACAAAATTCGCGCCTGTTACCCCTTTGTGCGCTTGCAAACCACGACCGACTGGGTACCGCCCCAAAATTTGGATGAAGAATGGCTGAGCTTTGGCTTTGTGGCCACCGCTGGGCGCTACGAAACCACCTTGACCCGGCCTGACCTGTTTGCCGTTTACCTGCGCCAGCAGTTTGCGTTGTTGTTGGCCAACCATGGCGTGGCGCTGGAGGTAGGGACCAGCCAGTTGCCCATGCCGGTGCACTTTTCATTTGACGACAATGAACATATTGAAGGCGAACTAAGCCCCGAGCGCCGAGCCCAAATGCGCGAGGTGTTTGATCTGCCCGATCTCACCGCCATGGACGACGGCATTGCCAATGGCACTTACCAAGTCGCGCCGGGTCAGGCTGCGCCGCTGTCGCTGTTCACCGCGCCGCGCATCGACTATTCGCTGCACCGCCTGCGCCATTACAGCGGCACCCACCCCGTGCATTTTCAGAACTATGTGCTGTTCACCAATTACCAGTTCTACATCGATGAGTTCATCGCCCTGGGCCGTACCGAGATGGCCAAAGCAGACAGCCCTTATGTGGCTTTTGTGGAGCCGGGCAATGTGGTGACCCGGCGTGTGGGTTTGAGCGCAGAGGCAGGCGACGCGGTGGGCACGCCACCGCCACGTCTGCCGCAGATGCCGGGCTACCACTTGGTGCGTGCGGACCGCTGCGGCATCACCATGGTCAACATTGGCGTGGGACCGGCAAACGCCAAAACCATCACCGACCACATCGCGGTGCTGCGCCCACACACCTGGCTGATGCTGGGCCACTGCGCGGGACTGCGCACCACGCAGCAACTGGGCGACTATGTGCTTGCTCACGCCTATGTGCGTGAAGACCATGTGCTGGACGAGGAACTGCCGCTGTGGGTGCCTATTCCCGCGCTGGCCGAGATTCAGGTGGCACTGGAAAGTGCCGTTTCCGAGGTCACAGGCTGCCAGGGACCGGAACTCAAACGCCTAATGCGCACCGGCACCGTGGCCAGCACCGACAACCGCAACTGGGAGTTGCTGCCGACCAGCCACGTGGCCAGCACGCCGCAGCAGCGCTTCAGTCAAAGCCGCGCTGTAGCGCTGGACATGGAAAGCGCGACGATTGCTGCCAATGGCTTTCGCTTTCGGGTGCCCTACGGCACGCTGTTGTGCGTGAGCGACAAGCCGCTGCACGGCGAGATCAAGCTGCCCGGCATGGCGAATCACTTTTACCGCGAAAGGGTGAGCCAGCATTTGCAGATCGGCATTCGCGCGCTGGAGAAGTTGCGCGCCGCAGGCCCCGCCCAATTGCACAGCCGCAAGCTGCGCAGCTTTGCCGAAGTGGCTTTCCAATAAGACCTGCCGCCCATGGCCCTCGTTCTGCTCAACCCCCATGCGCAAGGCGGACGTGCCGCCCAGCTGGCACCTGCCTTGGCGAAGTGGCTGCAAGCCCATGCACCCCAAGCCACGCTGGCAGAGCCCGAGGCCCTGGTCGACTGCCTGACGCTGCTGCGCAGACTGCCCACCGGCAGCCGTGTGGTGGCGGTGGGCGGCGACGGCTCGCTCAACCGCTGGCTGCCTGCCATCCTCGAAAATCAATTGACCTTGGGCCTGGTGCCCATGGGCAGCGGCAACGACTGCGCGCGCGGATTGGGACTGTATGGCATGCCTTGGCAAGCCGCCTTGCACCACGCCCTGCACGCGCCATCGCACATGGTGGACACCGGCTCGGTGAGTTGGACCGATCTGCAAGGCCAAGTGCAGCAAACGCCCTTCCTGTCCAGCCTCACCGCGGGCTTTGACTCGGCCGTCGGCCTGCGCGCTTTGCAGGGGCCGCGCTGGCTCCAAGGCTTGCCCCGCTACCTGTGGGCCACGCTGAAAGAGTTGCTGCACCTGCGCGACTGGGACTTGCAGGTGCGGCTCGATGGCGTTGCAGTGAAATCAGGTCGGGCCTTGTTTGCGTCCAGCCTGAACACTCCCAGTTTTGGCTCCGGTATGCCCGCGGTGCCCCATGCGCGCATGGACGACGGCCAGCTGGACATGCTCTACGCAGGCCCCTTTGCCCGCCTGGGCGCCTTGTGCATGCTGCCGCGCCTGCTGATGGGCTGGCACCTGCGCCATCCCCGCATTGACACCCGCGCCTATCGGCAACTGGACATCTCGTGTTCGCAGGGTGTGCCACTGGCTGCAGACGGCGAGTACCTGGGCGTGGCCCAAACGCTGTCGGTCTGTTGCCTTGCGGCCAGCTTGGCCTGCGTTCCTCGATGGCCTAACGACCTACAATGACGACATGAAAATACTGTTTGTTGCCGACCCACTCGAATCGTTCAAGATCTACAAGGACACCACGTTCTCGATGATGCGCGAGGCGCAAAAGCGCGGGCATCAGGTGGTGGCCTGTGAGATGACCGATGTGCGCTGGCAGCAAGGTGAAGCGGTGTCGGCGCAGGTGCGCGAGATTGGCCTGACGGGGAACGCCGGCGACTGGTTCACTGAAACCGCCGTGCACCGCGCCGCGCTTAAAGACTTTGCGGCAGTGATCATGCGCAAAGACCCGCCCTTTGACAGCGAATATTTTTATGCAACGCATTTACTGAGCCAAGCTGAACGCGAAGGCGCCAAGGTGTTCAACAGCCCTGCGGCTTTGCGCAACCACCCGGAAAAGCTGGCGATTCTGGAGTTTCCGCAGTTCATTGCACCCACGCTGGTCACACGCAACGAGGCCGACATTCGCGCCTTTCATGCGACACACGGCACCATCATTTTGAAGCCGCTCGATGGCATGGGCGGCATGGGCATTTTCAAAGTGGGCTCCGATGGCCTGAACCTGGGCGCGATCATCGAAACCCTGAATCGGGATGGCGCGCAAACCGTCATGGTGCAAAAGTTTTTGCCCGGCATTGCCCAAGGTGACAAGCGGGTGCTGCTGATCGGTGGCAAGCCCGTGCCGTTTTGCCTGGCGCGCATTCCGCAAGGCGGCGAGGTGCGCGGCAATCTGGCTGCGGGCGGCAAGGGCGTGGCCCAACCCATCTCGGCACGTGACCGCGAAATCGCCGAAGCGCTGGGCCCCATCTTGATGGCGCGCGGCCTGATGCTGGTGGGCCTGGACATCATCGGCGACAGTCTGACGGAGATCAACGTCACCAGCCCGACTTGCTTTCAGGAAATCACCGACCAGATGGGTTGCGATGTGGCAGCGCTGTTCATGGATGCGGTGGAGGCCGCGCTGTAATTTTCAAGGCGGGTTGAGATCACCGTCTTCAAAAGTGTAAATACGACCAGGCTGCAAAGCCGTCCACCGCTCGTCGGTGGTGAGCGGCGCGGTCACCACCAGGGCGACCCGGTCGGTCTCTCGGGTCACATCGGCAAAGTTCACGCTCACATCCTCGTCACTCAAGGTAGCTTGTGCGAAGGGATGGTGGCGCAGCACGTAATGCAGGCTCGTGCTGGCATGTGCCCACAGCGCTTGCCCGTTGGACAGCAAAAAATTGAAAGTGCCGTGCTGGGCAATCTGCGGCACCAACTCGCTCAAGGTGAGTGACAACTCTTGTACTGTGGGCACACTGGCATGCGACTTGGCCAGCTCTTGCATCAGCCAACAAAAAGCCAACTCGCTGTCGGTCTGCCCCACAGGTTTGAAGTTGCCATGCAAGCGCGGCGCGAAGTCCACCAAATTGCCATTGTGTGCAAAGACCCAATACCGGCCCCAGAGTTCGCGCACAAACGGGTGGCAGTTTTCCAGCGAGACCACACCTTGCGTGGCTTTGCGAATGTGCGCAATCACGTTGCGGCTTTGAATCGGGTAGCGACGAATCAAGTCGGCAATGGGGGACTGGCTGGCACTTTGGTGGTCCACAAAATGGCGCACGCCGTTGCCTTCAAAAAAAGCAATGCCCCAGCCATCCGAATGGTGATCGGTCACCCCTCCGCGCTGTGCAAAGCCCGAAAAGCTAAAGGTCACATCGGTGGGCGTGTTGCAGTTCATGCCGAGCAGTTGACACATCCAAATACCTCCTATGGGGCTTCGATTGTCAGGCCGTTTTGTCGGATTTCAATTGCCAAGCGGCCAACAAGGCCAAGGCCATTAAACCGGCCAAGAACAAAAAAGTTTCATTGAAGGCCTGCAAGCGAAGCACGGCTTGGTCGTTGGACGTCAGTGACACCCCATGCACCGCCAAGCGCCACTGCAGCACAATCGCGCACAAACTCACACCCGAGGCACCGCCCAGCATGCGCATGAAATTGATCACGCTGGAACCTTGCGGAATCAACGCGTGCGCCAGACCACGCAGAGAGCCAGAGTTGAGCTACGGCAAGATCAAGCCCAGCCCCACTCGCCCCAAGATCACCCAAGTGGTCAGCCACCAGATGCTGGAGCTGACCTGCAAAGTCGCCATCAACACAAACGAAGCGGCCAGTAAGGCCAAGCCCGAGCACACCAGCACATAGATGGGTTTGCGGTCCGCCAAGCGCCCCGTCAGGGCAATGGTGATCGCCAGCATTAAACCCGCAGGCAGTAAAGCCGTACCGGTGTAGGAAGCCGACAGGCCCATGCCTTGTTGCATGTACAGCGGCAGCAAGTAAGTCGAGCCAAACAAGCCTGCGCCATAGATGAATGCCACCCAACTGCCCATGGCAAAAGCACGGTGCCGAAACACCGACAAGTTCATCAAAGGCCTCAAGCCACTGGCCTGCGGGCGGTGCAACAAACGGTGTTGCCAAAACACAAACGCCAGCAACCCAGCGACCGCTGCGCCCAGCAAGCTCCAAGCATGGGTAGCTTGCCAACCGGCTTCGCGCAAAGACACCAAACCGTTGAGCAAGCACAAAGTCGAAGCGGTCGCCAACAGCAAACCCCAAGCATCCAGGCTGGGGCCTTCGCGATTCGGCGCTTGTCCGCTGGGTGCGGTGGTGGGTACGTATTTGCGCGCCATCCACAGGGAAGCCATGGCTAAGGGCACGACCATGAAAAAGATAGAACGCCAGCCAAAGGCATCGACCAACAAGCCGCCAATGCTCGGCCCCACGGCCGGGGCCAATACCACGCCGGTGCCAAAAAAGCTGCCCGCCCGGCCCTGCTCACCCGCACCAAAGACCCGCAAAATAATGATCGCCGGAATTGGCTGCACCACACCTGCCGCCAGGCCCTCGGCCACCCGGGCCACCAAGACCCAGTTGAAATCATTGGCCAAGCCACCACCAATACCGCCGAGAAGCAACAGCCACATGCAGGCCGAATAGGTACGCCGATAGCCATAGCGCGCCAAGAGCCATGGCGTGGTCAACATTGACACGGTCATGGCCACCATGAAGCCCGACGACACCCATTGCGTGCGCGTTGGGCTCATCACGAAATGCTGGCCCATATCGGGAATCGCCACGTTGATGATGGTCGACGACATGATGGACGCCATGGTGCCCAGCATGACCGAGAGCAGCAGCAGCCAACGGTAACGCTCGCCATAGCGCAGCTGCAGAGCCGCCAGCGTGGCGCTGTGCGGGCTCAAGCCCGATGACGCAGACAGCGCCCCAAAAAAGACCACAGAGGTATAAACACGAGGGATGTAGAGATTTAAAAACTACGCCATTTTGCGCTGGCTCCTCTGCGATAAATTGCCACATCAGCGACTATTTTAATTTATAGAACTAAAGAAGTAATAAAATAATTAAATAGAGTATTTTTTGAGTTATTTAATATACATTCAGAAAATGCAATTCGCATGAGGGAGCTCCATTGAACCGTCTAGCACTCATTCCCTTTCGCTTGCCGTACAAGGTGCGCAAAGTTTTTTCAGTTGGCCTTGCGATTTGCGCTTTGGGGGGCTCACTTCCCTTACAAGCCCAACCCGCCGTTGAACCTGTCAGTTCAAACTCACCGGTCATTGTCAAGTACGGCACCAAATTTCTGACCGCTCAGCGGGCGCCCGTACAGCAAGCACGCCTCATTGTGTATCGTCAAACCAACGCCACGCGCACAGGCCCGGTCAACATCTACTTGGAGGGTCGCTTTCATACCGCTTTGCTCAGCGGTGGCTATACCGAGTTTTGCGCGGCACCAGGCCGGCTCGCCATTCAGTCGGTGTATGACGACGCGCAAACCATGCATCTTGGCAAAGAAGCCCCGGGCCAGCAATGGCCGCTAAAGGCAGGCGACACGCTGTTTTTGCGCGTGAATGAGGCCACTTCATTGCGCACGACTTTGCTGGAGGTCGCGCCAGAGTCTGCGAATAAAGAGCTGACGCTGACCGCGGCGCAAATCCACGTGCTGTCCCGTGCCCCAGCCGCACGGACTTGCGACACGCCCGCACCGGTCGTGACGGCCGCACCGATACCGCTCGATCCCCGCAATTACGCTCTGCAGGCGGACGCCCTTTTTGAATTTGGCAAGACCGAATTAAAAGTGGCGGGCTACAACGCGATTGAAGGCTGGGCGCAGCAACTCAAGCAGGATTACAGCCAGGTGGACCGCATCCGCATCATCGGCCACAGCGACCCGATAGGTAAACCCAAACGCAACCGCGAGTTGTCCTTGGCAAGAGCCGAGCGAGTGGCCGATCAACTGCGTGACCGCGGCGTCAAACCTGTGCAGGGCTTCAAAGTGGAAGGGCAAGGGGAGAAATCGCCAGTCAAAACAGATTGTGGCAACACGCCGACACCGGCCAACAAACTGTGTCACGCGCCCAACCGCCGTGTCGAGATCATTGTTTACGGCGCGAAAAATTGAACCCGTCTGGATCCATCATGAAAAAGTCATACCAAGTCAAAATCATTCTAGGCGCGGGAGAAACGCAAACGCTGGACATTGCCTCATCACCCTTTGGCGGTGCGACGACCGTCAAGGCGCTGCCAGGTGCACGGTACCAACTGATCGACACGGCGGCAGGTCAGGCCCCGGACAACCTGCGCGCCAGTCGCAGTGGCAAGGATTTGCTGATTCGTTTTGATGGGCGTGAGCAAGCCGACTTGGTGATTGCCGATTACTACAGTTTCACTGCTTCCAACGCTCAGGCCTTGTTGGGTGAGTCGCAAAGCGGAATTTCTTACCCCTACATTCCCGAATCCGGCGAATGGGCCAGCAGCATTGCTCAGATGACGGACGGCGTCCAGCCCGTGGGTATGGCACTGGGCAGTGAGCCCGTGGCCTTGGCCGATTTTTCACCGGCGGGTTTGGGCGTCATCGCGGCCGCAGCAGGCTTTAACCCCTTATGGGCCGCTCCTTTGCTCCTGCTGGGTGCCGCCGGTGGCGGTGGCTCTGCAGGTGCCGCCGTCGACACCACGCCTCCCGTCCTCAGGGCTGCGTCCTTGTATGGCTCCGATGACAACGGCATGAGTGCCACGGACGGCATCACCAGCATCAACACACCGCGCATCACGGGCGACACCGAGCCCAATGCCCGCGTCAAAGTCACCATCAACGGCCATGAATACACCGGCCAAGCCGATGCCCAAGGCCATTTCGTGATCCCTGTGACCGACCCTCTGCCGGAGGGCACGCAAACCTACAGAGTCCAAGCCACCGATGCCGCGGGCAACAGCACCACAGTTGACGGCACACCCTTTACCGTCGACACCCATCCCCCCGCTGCCCCTACAGGCCAGCTGGATGGTCGCGATGACACGGGTTTGAGCGCTACCGACGGCATCACCGGCGACAACATGCCCCGCATCACGGGCCACGCCGAAGCCAACGCCTCAGTCAAAATTACCATCAACGGCCACGACTATTCTGGCCAAGCCGATGCCCAGGGTCTTTATGTAATTCCCGTAACCGCCCCGCTGCCAGATGGAGCGCAAACCTACAGAGTGCAAGCCACCGACGCCGCAGGTAACAGCACCACGGTTGACGGCACACCCTTTACGGTGGACTCCAGCAGCGTCAGTACCAGTCAGGGCGTCGGTCTGAGTATCGACTCGATCACGCAAGACACCGGTTTCGATGCGCACGACTTCATAACGGGGGACAACACCCTAACTTGGAACGGCAAATTGATTGAAGGGACATCCGTATTCAATCCTGCAGATTGGGTACAAGTGCAGTTGCTCGACGCTCAAACCCAAGTCTTGGCAAGCCAGTACGTTCGACCGCAAAGAACTGCGGGAGTTTGGAATTGGAACTGGTCCGGCGATGCTTTGTCCTTGGCCGATGGCATCTACACTTTGAAAGCGCAGTTGGTGGACACGGCTGGGAATGTGCTTTCAGCGCCTTGGGCCTGGAGCCACAACGTGACGGTGGATACCCAAGCGCAACAACTGAACGGGCAACCCGACCCGAACGCCGACTTCAGCATCCACATCAGCCATTTACTTCCCGACAGGGGTCTGAGCACAACCGACTTTTTGACCAGCGTCAGCCAACTGACTTTCACGGGCAATATCACCAGCAGCCCAAACCACGCCAGTTTCAACGCCAACACGGGGCGCGTGCTAAATGAGATCATGGACCACAACGGCAAGGTCGTGGCCTTTCAGTACCAGACCCCCTCCAGCACGGGCGACTGGGCCTTCGACAACACAGCCGTATCTTTGGGCGTAGTTGGCGCGGTGACCACCTACACCCTCAAGTCCGTCACAGTGGACAACGCGGGGCATTTCATGAACGCCACCACACATGCATTCACGGTGGATTTGCATGCGCCGGTGGTGAGTAATCCGGGAACTGTAGTCATTGCCGGCGGCAATGACTACAGCCAAATGAGCTTCAGCGCTGACGAACTAGGCGCCTACATATTTAATGGAGTTCAGCAAACGAGCGGGACCCTGGATTTAGGTGGACTCACCCATTTTGAGGCAGGACAGTTCAATATGGTTTTTCGCGATGGCGCAGGCAACGAATGGACCCGATCCAATACCCAAGCTTGGGATTTCCACTTGCTGCAATCGATCACCCTGGACATGTCATCGTCGAGCTCCCCTGCTTTTGACAATGCTCAATTGGTGGGGTCCGTGGGCACGCAGTTAATGACAACGGCCGGTCAAAACCTGGATCTGTCGTCGCTGTACACGCTCACACCTGAGCTGCAGGCCAACGGGGGCATCAACCGCATCGTCATGGGCACGGGCGCGCAAACGCTCACGGTGTCCATCGGCGACGTGCTGGAGTTAGGCATCAGCAACAGCTTTGCCAACACAGCCGCCCTCAAAGATCACTTGCAAATGCGGGTGGATGGCGACAGCGCGGACAACCTCACCCTCACCAAACAATGGGCCAACTCGACTGCGCAAAGCTGGTCCCTCACCCAAGGCCAGGCCACACTGGATGGGCAGATCTACAACGTCTACAACAACGAAGCTTTAAAGCTCGACTTGTTTGTGCAGTCGGCGATCCATGTGACGGTAACCCTCTAAAGCCAAACGAAAAAAGGCCTGCAAGCAGGCCTACACGGTGTGCGGGTCAATGAACCCCGCACAGCGGTTTTGGTCTTTATGCCGCGGACTTGACCTTTAAACGCCAAGCATGCAACAAAGGCTCGGTGTAGCCGCTAGGCTGCGCCTTGCCTTTGAAGACCAGGTCGCAAGCGGCTTTGTAGGCGGCTGACTTGGCAAAATTGCCTGCCATCTTTTTGTACTCGGGGTCACCGGCGTTTTGGCTGTCCACCACCGCAGCCATGCGCTCCATGGTGGCCTTGACTTGCTTTTGCGTCACGATGCCGTGGTGCAACCAGTTGGCCATATGCTGGCTGGAAATGCGCAGCGTGGCACGGTCTTCCATCAAGCCCACACCGTTGATGTCCGGCACTTTGGAGCAGCCAACACCTTGATCGACCCAGCGCACCACATATCCCAAAATGCCTTGGGCGTTGTTGTCGAGTTCTTTTTGCTTGTCTTCGGCGGACCAGTTGGCGTCTTGCAAAGCCACCACGGGGAATTGCAGCAACTTGTCTAAGGTCTCTGCGCGCAAGGTTTTGGGGTCTTGTTTGAGCACCCCTTTTTCCATTTGCTTTTGCAGCGCAGGCACGTTGACCTGGTGGTAATGCAGGGCGTGCAAAGCTGCGGCAGTGGGACTGGGCACCCAAGCGGTATTGGCGCCCGACAGCGGGTGTCCAATTTTTTGTTTCAGCATGTCGGCCATCAGGTCGGGCATAGCCCACATGCCTTTGCCGATCTGGGCACGACCGCGCAAGCCGCACTGCAGGCCCACGGTCACGTTGGCTTTTTCGTAGGCGGTCAGCCAGGTGCTGGTCTTGATGTCGCCCTTACGCATCACTGGGCCGGCCAACATGCAGGTGTGCATTTCATCGCCGGTGCGGTCTAGGAAACCGGTGTTGATGAAAGCGACGCGGCTCTTGGCAGCGTTGATACAGGCCTTCAAGTTGGCGCTGGTGCGGCGCTCTTCGTCCATGATGCCCAGCTTGACCGTGGAGGCTTTCAAGCCCAACACTTTTTCCACGCGACCAAACAACTCGTCCGCAAACGCAACTTCTTTGGGGCCGTGCATTTTGGGCTTAACGATGTAGACGCTGCCGGTGCGGCTGTTGCGCAAATCGGCGGTTTTTTTCTTTTGCAAATCCACCATGGCACAAGTGGTGGTAATCATGGCGTCCATGATGCCTTCAGGGATCTCTTTTTTGCTACCGTCTTTGGCGGTGTACAAAATCGCAGGGTTGGTCATCAAGTGGCCGACGTTGCGCACAAACATGAGCGAGCGACCATGCAGTTTGACTGTGCCTTTGCCTGCGGGTTTGGTGTAAATGCGGTCAGGGTTCAAGGTGCGGCTGAAGACCTTGCCGTTTTTCTCCACGCTCTCGCTCAACGTACCTTGCAAAATGCCCAGCCAGTTGCTGTAGGCCAGCACTTTGTCGTCAGCATCCACAGCGGCCACCGAGTCTTCCAAATCCAAAATGGTCGACAGCGCGGCCTCCACCACCAAGTCGCACACATGGGCTGGATCGGTCTTGCCGATCAGGTGAGCGGGGTTGATTTGCAGGTCCAGGTGCAAGCCGTTGTGCACGAACAGAACCGAGCTCGGAGTTTTGGCGTCGCCTTGGAAGCCCACCAACTGCTTGGGGACGGCCAAGGTGGTCTTGCCGGTTTTCAAGGTCACAACCAACTGGCCGCCCTGAATCGCATAGCCGGTGCTGTCGATGTGTGAGCCCTTCTTCAAAGGCGCGCAACGGTCCAGGACATAGCGGCAGTATTCAATGACTTTGGCGCCACGCTTAGGGTTATAGCCCGTGCCTTTTTCGCAGCCGTTGTCTTCACTCAGCGCATCGGTGCCGTACAAAGCGTCGTACAGCGAGCCCCAACGCGAGTTGGCGGCGTTCAAGGCGTAGCGGGCGTTCAAGATCGGCACCACCAACTGCGGGCCGGCCAACTTGGCCAACTCGGCGTCCACGTTTTGCGTGGTGGCTTGAACGGTTTTGGGCTCAGGCACCAGGTAACCAATTTGGCTAAGGAACTTTTGGTAAGCCTTCATGGCCTTGCCTTCGGCAACAGGGCCTGGGTTGGCGGTGTGCCAAGCGTCCATGGCGGTCTGGATGCGGTCACGCTCGGCCAGCAAGGCGATGTTGTGCGGTGCCAGGTCAGACACCAGGGCATCAAAGCCTTGCCAAAAAGACTCGCTCTTCACGCCGGTGGCGGGCAGCACCTGCTCTTCAATGAAACGGTAAAGCGTGGTGGCGACTTGCAGGCCATGGACTTTGGTGCGTGGGGTCATGTGAAATCTCGATTGGAAGAGTAAAAAACAAAGGTGTCAGAAAATTGCGCGCGAGCTTGTAGCTGTCTGATCAGCACTTCGACTTTATTCGATGTGCACAGGTTAATAAACAAGGAAAAAATTCATTAACCCATGACTTTAAGGCAAAAGTGACTGCCAACCATGAAAGCATGGCTCAGCGCTTTCAAAAGGATTTGCGCTCGACTTTCCAAAAACCCAAGTACGCTAATCACACACGCAAACGCCTTGATTTTTGACAAAATCTTGCATAATGAACGCTTATGGACAAGTTCAAGGTCTTCGAATCCTTCGTCTCCGTTGCTACCAAAGGCAGCCTCACCGCCGCCGCTCGGGCCGAAGGGGTGGCCCCCGCGATCATGGGGCGCCGCCTGGACGCCCTGGAAGAACATCTGGGTGTGAAACTGCTTGTGCGCACTACAAGACGCATCAGCCTGACCCACGAAGGCACGGCTTTTTTAGAAGACTGCCAACGACTGCTGGGCGAGGTGGCCAATGCCGAAGCCAGCGTCTCTGCCGGCGGACTCAAGGCCAGCGGTCATTTGCGCATCACCGCCCCTGCAGGTTTTGGTCGCCGCCATGTGGCGCCCTTGGTGCCGCAGTTCCGAGCGATCCACCCCGATGTGTCAATTTCCCTGAATTTGAGCGACCGCGTGGTCGATTTGGCGGGCGAAGGCTTTGACTGCGCTGTGCGCGTGGGCGATCTGCCCGACTCGTCTTTGGTGAGCGTGCGCATTGCCGACAACCGGCGCCTGTGCGTAGCCTCGCCGGCCTATTTGGCCCAGCGGGGCACGCCGCAAAGGCCAGCAGATTTGGTGCACCACGATTGCCTGACCCTGTCGAGTGACGCCAGTCAAACGCGGGGCTGGGCCTTTAAAGTGCCGCAAAAAAATGCCGAAGCCAGCGAGCTGATTCACCTCAAACCCTCTGGCCCCATGGACTGCTCGGACGGCCAGGTGCTGCACGACTGGTGCTTGTCAGGCCTGGGCATTGCCTGGCGCAGCACCTGGGAGGTAGAAGCCGAAGTTCAAGCTGGCCAACTGGTGCCGGTGCTGCAAGACTTTGCCGCGCCCTCCAACGGCATTCACGCGGTGTTTTCGCAGCGCAAACATTTGCCACTTCGGGTGCGGCTATGGATTGATTTTTTAAAGCAGCAATACAGTCAGCCGCATTACTGGAACCCACCGGCATGAACAAGCTTGGAGATACGCCAGCATTCAAAAGCGTGGTGCTGTGCGCTGACGATTTCGCCTTGAGTGCGGCGGTGTCAGAGGCCATTGCGCAGTTGGCAAAGGCCCAGCGCATCAGCGCCACCAGCGCCATGGTGCTGTCACCGCGCTGGGTGGAGGACGCGGCGCGCTTAAAAGAGCTGCGCGGCCAGATCGACGTGGGCCTGCATTTGGATTGGACGAGCGACTTTGCCGTCCTCCAAGGACACGGCCATTCGCTCGGACAAATCATGCTGCGCAGCGTGTGGCCTGAAGCTTTGGGGGGCTTGAACGCTCAGACCGTCGAAGCCGAAATAGAACGCCAACTCGATGCTTTTGAATCGGTCTGGCAAGCGCAGCCCGATCACATTGACGGGCATCAGCATGTGCAGCAGTTCGGCGCAATTCGGCAGGCCTTGCTCAAGGTCATGGCCCGCCGCTATGCAGCGCGCCAGCCTTACCTACGAGTCTCACGCCCGCCCGCGGGGCAAGCTGACTTCAAAGGCCACGTGATGGCCGCTTGGGGCAGCCAGGCCCTCACGCGCGAAGCGGCGATAATGCACATTCCTTGCGCGCCAGCGCTGTTGGGCATTTACGACCTGTTCGATGAAGGCGTGGATTACGCCAGCCTCATGGACACTTGGCTGGGCCAGGCGCCAGAAGCAACCTTGCTCATGTGCCACCCGGGTTTATCCGGCCAGGTCGATGTGCAGACCGGTGACCATGCCTATGCCCGCGTGGCCGAATGGCAGCATCTGTCGAGCGAAGCATTTGCGCAGCAACTGCAGCAACACGGCGTGCGCTTGGTGCGCGGTGCCGGACCGTACCACTAGCTAAAGCAGAGTGATGGTTGAATGAGCGGCTGAATGCGCCGCATACTGGGCTCTCAATGCTTGAGCCGCAGGCTCAGCGCTGAAAAGCCCAGAAGCGGCTCAGTACAAAAGTTTGCGCCGAGGCCACCACCAAGGCGACGAACAAGGCGAGTAGCGCAAACCACCCGTAATGCCGGGTCAGCAGCATGAACACCAGTTCGTTGCAGGCAAAACCGGCCAGCGCTGTCACGCCAAAACGCCGCAGGCTTTGCTTCATCGGCGTGGACGTGCCTTTGAAGCTGAGCCAGCGATGCCCGATAAAACTGACGACAAAGGCGACGACAAAACCCAGCGCATTGGCCCCTTCGGGCCACAGCTCGGGTTGCAGGTATTGCACCAAGGCAAAGACGCCCATGTGGGTCAGTGCGGCGCTGACGCCCGTGAGCAAAAACCAGAAGGCAGTGGACCTCATGCCTTGGGCAAGCCCGATGGATTTGCGGCGCCCGCCAAGCCTGCGCCCACGCGCTTTTGCACCCAAAAGACGGGGCGCTGCTTGACCTCTTCATAAATGCGGCCCACGTACTCCGCCAAGATACCCATGCCCATGAGTTGGATGCCGCTGAGCAGCATCATGCCGACCACAATGGTGGCATAACCCGAGACTTGGATGCCCGCGTAGAAATACTCCACCACGACCCAGGCGCCATAACCAAAGGCCGCAAGCGACAACAGCAAACCGAGCAAACTCAAAAAGCGCAGCGGCACGGTGGAAAACGCCACCACACCGGTGACCGCCAAACCAATCGAACTGCGCCAGCCAAAACGCGAAACGCCCTCAAGGCGGGGCAACGGCTCGTATTCAATGGCGGTGCTCTTGAACCCAGCCCAAGCGTACAAGCCCTTCATGAAACGGTTGCGCTCAGGCAAGGCGTTGAGCGCCTTGACGACTTGCTGGTCCATCAAACGAAAGTCCCCTGCATTCGGTGGAATCTTCACGCGATTGCCCGAGTTGACGAAGCGGTAAAACAGCTGGACCAATTGGCCGTGCAAGGCGGTTTGATCGTCACGCGTGGTGCGAATGGCGTAAACCACGTCCAGACCCTGGCGCCACAAATCCAACATCTTGGGCACCAAATCGATCGGGTGCTGACCGTCTGAATCCATGATCACCACCACGTCGCCAGTGGCGCAGGACAGGCCTGCGGTTATGGCCGCCTCTTTGCCAAAGTTGCGACTCAGCTGCAGCAAAACGACTTCGGGGTACTGCCCACACAACTGCTCCACCACGGCCACGGTCGCGTCGCGGCTGCCATCGTCCACCACGATCAGCTCGACCTGCTGCGACAAGCGGCGCAAAGTGGCCAACACCTGCGCTACCACCTGCGGCAAATTCGCAGCCTCGTTGTGCGCCGGCATGACGCAGGAGATCGAGGCCTGTGCGCGCACGGGGGCTGCCACGGGCACGCTTTGCGCCGTGAAAGGGACAGGGGTCGTGACAGGAGATGAATTCATGGTGGTTTCTGGCGGTTTTGCCAATGCTAATGCATAGGCCTCTGATTGGCGCCGCCAACACACTTGTAAAACCGCGGCCCCATGAAAAAACCCCGCCTGCTGACGCAAGACGGGGCGATTCAGCGCCAGGGGCTGGGCTTACTTGCTTTTCAGGCACTCACTCATGAAAGCTTTGCGTTCGTCGCCCTTTTTACCGGCGGCATCGGCGTTACAGGTTTTCATTTTGTTTTGCTGAGCGGTTTTGGGGGCGACTGCGGGCTCGGCCTTGGCGCTCAAACAGGATTTCATGAAGGCTTTGCGCTCATCGCCTTTTTTGCCTTCAGCGTCTTTGTTGCAAGTCGCCATTTTGCTTTGTTGGGGCGTTTTATCAGCCATCGGAGCAGGGGCTGCAGGAGCTGCGGCCGGTGCGGCGGCCGCAGCTGGCGCTGCGGGGGCTGCCGCTTTGGCCGGTTCAGCCGCCTGAGCCACGCCGACAGCCAGAGTCAAACCCATCGCCAAAAGAGAAAGAAATTTGCGCATGATGTATCTCCAAAAATGGTCAGAAATGTTAAAAAACTTATCCTTGCAGACGCCGTACTGCCTGGATCCTCCATTTAACGTCATGCCCACCCACTGCGTGGACAAGCCAGTTGTCATATTGTGTAACAGGTTTTACCCCCCCAGTGATCACGGCTGGCAAGGGGCGTTTTGCCAGACCCGTAAAATGGCGCATGCTTTCAGCCAAACAAGAATTGCTCGCGGCTTTAGCCTCCGAGCTCGACAACATCCTCCCCGGTGCGGGCGCTAAAGCGGCTTTTGAGTCGCCCAAAGTGGCCGCCCACGGCGACTTTGCCTGCACGGCGGCCATGCAATTGGCCAAACCCCTGCAACGCAACCCGCGCCAACTGGGCGAGCAACTGCGCGACGCCTTGATGGCCAACCCGGCCTATGTGCGCTGGGTCGAGGCCATCGACATCGCTGGCCCCGGATTCATCAACATCCGCCTCAAATTCGCGGCCAAACAGGCCATCGTGCATGAGGTGCTTGCGGCAGGGGCCAAGTTCGGCCAGCAGGCCGACAACGGCCAACGCGTGCTCGTGGAGTTCGTCTCGGCCAACCCCACAGGCCCACTGCACGTGGGGCACGGGCGCCAAGCGGCGCTGGGTGACGCGATTTGCAATTTGTTTGCCACACAGGGCTTTGACGTCTACCGCGAGTTTTATTACAACGACGCGGGCGTGCAGATCAACACCTTGGCCACCAGCACGCAGTTGCGCGCCCAAGGCTTCAAGCCCGGCGACACTTGCTGGCCCACTGACCCGGATAACCCGGCCAGCAAAGCGTTTTACAACGGCGAGTACATCGCCGACATTGCACAAGATTTCTTGGCAAAAAACACGGTGCGCTCTGACGACCGCGAGTTCACCGGCAGCGGCGATGTGGCGGATCTGGACGGCATGCGCCAGTTCGCCGTGGCCTACCTGCGCCGCGAGCAGGACCTGGACTTGAAGGCCTTTGACGTCCGCTTCGACAACTACTACCTCGAGTCCAGCCTGTACACCAGCGGCAAAGTGGCGGACGCCGTGAGCCGTTTGCAAGCAGCTGGCAAGACCTACGAGCAAGACGGCGCATTGTGGCTCAAGTCCACCGACTACGGCGACGACAAAGACCGCGTCATGCGCAAGCAAGATGGCACTTTCACCTACTTTGTGCCGGACGTGGCCTACCACATCGCCAAGTGGGAGCGCGGTTTTACCAAGGTGGTGAACATCCAGGGTACCGACCACCACGGCACCATTTCCCGCGTGCGCGCTGGCTTGCAAGCGGCCAACGTGGGAATTCCTGAGGGCTACCCCGACTACGTGCTGCACACCATGGTGCGGGTGATGCGCGGCGGCGAAGAAGTGAAAATTTCCAAACGTGCCGGCAGCTATGTGACCTTGCGCGATTTGATCGAGTGGACCAGCACCGATGCGGTGCGCTTCTTTTTGCTGAGCCGCAAGCCCGACACCGAATACACCTTTGATGTCGACCTGGCAATCCAAAAGAACAACGACAACCCGGTCTACTACGTGCAGTACGCCCACGCCCGCATTTGCTCGGTGCTGCGCGCCTGGGCCGACAACGACGGCGGCGATGTGGCCACGCTCCAAAACGTCAACTTGTCCGCCTTAGAAAGTCCACAGGCGCAGGCCCTGATGTTGCAACTGGCCAAGTACCCATCCATGTTGAGCGCCGCGTCAAGCGACTTTGCGCCGCACGATGTGACCTTTTACTTGCGCGATCTGGCCGCTTGCTACCACAGCTACTACGACGCCGAGCGCATCCTGGTCGACGATGTGGCCATCAAGCAAGCGCGTCTGGCCCTGGTCGCGGCCACCGCGCAGGTGCTGCACAATGGCTTGAAGGTCTTGGGGGTTTCCGCCCCCATCAAAATGTGATGAAGGTCCAGAGATGAAACAGCATTCGCAAAGAGGTGGCGCCGCCACGGGTTTTATCATCGGCTTGGTGATCGGATTGGCCGTGGCACTGGCGGTGGCGATTTATGTGACCAAGGTCCCCACCCCGTTCACCAACAAGAACCAACCCCGATCGTCCGAACAAGACGCCGCCGAAGCGCAGAAGAACAAAGACTGGAACCCCAACGGCGCGCTGCAAACCAAGCCTGCAGCCAGCAGTACCGAAGCCCCTGACGCCACCAAAGAAGGCAGCAAAGTAGAGGCACCAGAACCGGCCAAAGAGGCCCCCAAAGCCCCTGCACCCAAAGATCTGAGCAAAGAGCCCGCCAAGGAAGCGGTCAAAGAAGTGCCTAAGCCAGAGACCAAGCCCGCGGTCACGGCCGATCCCTTAGGCGACCTGGTCAAATCCAAAACAGCGCAGAGCCCACCCGCCTCGGGCAGCGGCGACCCGTTCACCTACTTCGTTCAGGCCGGTGCTTTCCGCAGCCAGGCCGAGGCCGACGCACAGCGCGCCAAGTTGACCCTGCTGGGGCTGGACGCGAAAATCAGCGAACGCGAACAAGCCGGCAGGCAGGTCTACCGTGTGCGTTTGGGCCCCTATGACGACAAAGAGGTGGCCGAGCGCGCCAAGTCCAAATTGGACGCGGGCGGCATCGAAACCGCCTTGGTGCGCGTGCAGCGCTGACGCAGCCCCTCTCTGGCCCCTTTACCGAATTCTGATTGGATATGCATATGAAACGCCGTGACTTCAACCTGTCCAGCCTCACCGCCAGCGTGAGCGCCCTGTCCATGCCCGCCTGGGCCCAAGCCCCAGCGGCCAAGCCGGTAGCCGGCCCGCCCATCAAACTGAGCGAAGGCAAGGACTACAACCGCCTGGAGCATCCTCAGGCCAACGAGGTGGGCGCCGGAAAAATCGAGGTGATTGAGTTCTTTTGGTACAGCTGCCCACACTGCAATGCCTTTGAACCCACCTTGGCCAACTGGATTAAAAATGCCCCTAAAGACGTGGTGGTGCGCCGCATTCCCGTGGCGTTCAACGACAGCTTTGCCCCGCAACAACGTTTGTTCTTTACCCTGGAAGCACTGAATTTGTTGGACAGCTTGCACGCCAAAGTATTTCAAGCCGTGCATGTCGACAAGCAGCCCTTGAACACCGACGCCAGCATCCAGGCCTGGGCAGAAAAGCAGGGCGTGGACAAAACCAAGTTTGCCGATACCTACAAATCCTTTGGCATGGCCAGCAAGTTGCGCCGGGCGGTGCAGTTGCAAAACGACTTCAAAGTCGAAGGTGTGCCCGCTTTAGGCATTGCAGGGCGCTTTTACACCGACGGCTCCATGGCCGGCAGCATGGAGCGTGCACTGCAAGTCACCGAGGCCTTGCTGGCTCAGGTGCGTCAAGGCAAGTAGCCCACCCCGCAACACGGTTTGCCCCGAGTCCGCCCGATTCATCTCTGGCGGACTTTTTTACGTCTGCAAGGCCTTGTGAGCCCCTGCTTGCACCTACAATCTAAGCAAGATTCGCGCCCTCATGAAAACTCTACTTGTACCAACCTTGCTGGCCTTGGCCGCCCTTGTGGCGTCGCCCTGGGTCGTCGCCGAAAAAGCCGACAGCAACAAGCCGATGTACATCGAGGCCGATGCACTGAAACACGACGAATCCAGCAAGACCACCACCTTCACAGGTCACGTGAACGCAACCAAAGGCACCTTGGTGCTGCGCGCCGCCAACATGGTGGTGGTGCAAGACGCCGCAGGCAAGCAAGTGGCCGACATGACGGCTGCTCCTGGCGAAAAGGCCTTTTTCCGGCAAAAACGTGAAGGCCTGGACGAATTTACCGAGGGTGAAGCTGAAACAGTGAGTTATGACAGCGCCGCCGACAAGATCACCCTGATCGGTCGCAGCGAACTGCGCACCTTCCAAGGCACTCGACTGTCCGACCGGGTGCAAGGTCACCTGATTGTGTACAACAATGTCACCGAAATTTTCACGGTCGACCCCAAGTCCAACCCACCGGGCTTGGCCAACGGGGCAATGCCCCCGCGCATCAAAGCCATGCTGACACCACGCAACACCGCGGGCGAAGAGGCCACAGGCAACACGCTGGTGCCAGCGCTGCGCAACAGTCCGCGTGTGACCGCGCCGACAGGAAGCCGACCATGAGCCCAGAGGCCGCAGCGCAAGTGCCCTCCGAAGCCGGTGAGCAGGTCAGCAGCTTGGAAGCGCTGCACCTGAAAAAAGCCTATGGCTCGCGCAAAGTGGTGCAAGACGTGTCTGTCAAAGTCCACAAGGGCGAGGTGGTGGGCCTGCTCGGCCCCAACGGCGCAGGCAAAACCACCTCGTTCTACATGATTGTGGGCTTGGTACGCACCGATGGCGGTCAAATCTTGATCGATGGCCAAGATGTCACCCGCATGCCCATCCATCGCCGCGCGCGCATGGGTTTGTCGTATCTGCCGCAAGAAGCCTCCATCTTTCGCAAACTCAATGTGGCCGACAACGTGCGCGCGGTGCTGGAGTTGCAGCGCGACGAGCACGACCAGCCTTTGAGCGAAACCGCCATCGAAAAACGTCTGCAAGAACTTCTGCAAGACTTGCGGGTGGATCACCTGCATGACTCGCCGTCTGTGGCCTTGTCAGGCGGTGAGCGACGTCGGGTTGAGATTGCCCGCGCCCTGGCCACCAACCCACGCTTCATTTTGTTGGACGAGCCCTTTGCCGGTATCGACCCGATCGCGGTGATTGAGATCCAGCGCATCATTGCTTTTTTGAAAGCGCGTGGCATCGGCGTCCTGATCACCGACCACAATGTGCGCGAGACCCTGGGCATTTGCGATCACGCCTTCATCATTAGCGAAGGCCATGTGTTGGCCCAAGGTACGCCCGATCAAATCGTCCACAACGCCGATGTTCGGCGCGTGTATTTGGGCGAACATTTCCGCATGTGAGCATGAACCTCGCCCACGCCCTCTTCCCCAATGACCCGCAGCCCCTTGGCGCTGCAGGCGCAGGAGGCGTTGCGCCATGAAGCAAAGCCTGTCCCTGCGCATGTCGCAGCATCTGGCGCTCACGCCCCAGCTGCAACAATCGATTCGTCTGCTGCAACTGTCAACGCTGGAGTTGAGCGCAGAGGTCGAGCAGATGCTCGACGAAAATCCCTTTCTGGAACGCACCGCCGAAGAGTCTCTGGCCGAAGAATTCGGTCTGCCTGAAGCAGACACCCGGGTGAGCTTGGGCGACCGGGTGACCGAGGCGAGTACAGAGTCAGGGACTGACGCGCGCGAGCAGGGCAACGACTCGGCAAGCGAAGCCACCGTGGCCAAAGACGAAGCCGTGACCGACGTGGCCGAAAGCTGGGAGGGCGATGGCAGCGTGGACATGACGCCCGACGACAGCGAATGGGGCAACGACGCTGGCTCGCGCAAAACATCGAGCAACGACAGCGACGCCCCCGATGCCATCGAACTGGCTCGCGGCCTGGGCTCTTTCACCGAATTTTTGCACCGCCAGGCCCTGTCGCTGCGCCTGTCTGAAGTGGACCGCGCGGCGCTGCGTTATTTGATCGAGTCGCTCAACGACGACGGTTACCTGGAAGACTCTTTGCAGTCACTGGCCGAAGGGCTGGCCGGCACCGAAGACCTGGAACAACTCGAAGAGTTGGTGCACCGTTTCACCATGGCACTGAGCCTGTTGCAGTCGCTCGAACCCGTGGGTGTGGGCGCTAGGCATTTGGCCGAATGCCTGAGCCTGCAGATCAAGGCCAAGCTGGAAGACGCGCCCGACGATCGCGTCTGGCAAGCCGCTTTGAAAATCTGCGCACAACCGCTGGAGTTGCTGGCCAAACGCGACGTCAAACGCCTGTTGGTGCTGTGCACCGAAGACGATGTGACCATCAAATTGGCCATCGCCCAAATCGCCCGCTTGGAGCCCAAGCCGGCCCGGCCTTTTGCCAATGCCGAGCAGCATGTGATCATTCCCGATGTGTTGGTGATCAACACCCGACCTAACGGCGAGCCGCGCTTCAAAGTGCAGCTGAACCCCGATGTGATGCCACGCCTGCGGGTACACGACATTTACGCCAACGCCTTGCGTGGCGGCAAAAGCGAAGGCCATCAAGGTCTACAGCAGCGCCTGCAAGAAGCGCGTTGGTTCATCAAGAACATTCAGCAGCGCTTTGACACCATTTTGCGCGTGTCCACCGCTATCGTTGAGCGGCAAAAGAATTTCTTTATCCACGGCGAGCTGGCCATGAGGCCCCTGGTGCTGCGTGAAATTGCCGACGAGTTGGGCCTGCACGAGTCCACCATCAGCCGCGTCACCACCGCCAAGTACATGACCACGCCCATGGGCACGTTTGAGTTGAAGTATTTCTTTGGCTCGGGACTGGGCACCGACAGCGGCAGCGCAGCGTCGAGCACGGCGGTGCGCGCGCTGATTCGCCAATTGGTGGCGGCCGAAAACCCAGCCAAACCCTTGTCCGACAACCAACTGTCGGAAATGCTCAAAGAGCAAGGCATCGACTGCGCGCGGCGCACGGTGGCCAAATACCGCGAGGCGCTGAAAATCGCGCCCGCCAACCTGCGTAAAACTCTGTGAACTCACTGCAATTGTTCTTGCCCTGCGCCGCCGGCGTAGAAGGCTTTTTAGCCGACGAGGTACACGGCATCACCGGCCTGACCGGCAACGACTTAATGACCGGGCGTGGCGGCGTTATGGTGCGCGCCTCTTGGCGCGAAGCCATGCTGCTGAACCTGCACTGCCGATTGGCACAGCGGGTGTTGGTGCAACTGTCACAGACCATGTACCGCAACGAGAATGACCTGTACAACGCGGCCAGCGAAGTGGCCTGGGAAATCTGGTTCACGACAAAGCAAACCTTCAAGATCGAAGTCACGGCGCAGCACAGTCCCCTGACCAGTCTGAACTTTGCTGCACTGAAAATCAAAGATGCCGTGGCCGACCGCTTTCGCGCCAAGCGCGGTGAGCGCCCCGATGTGAACACCCAGTGGCCCGATGTGCGCATCTACGCCCACCTGACCACCGACTACGCCACGCTGTACATCGACACCTCGGGCGAGCCCTTGTTCAAGCGCGGCTGGCGCGCCGACAAAGGCGACGCTCCGCTCAAAGAAACCCTGGCGGCGGCCATGATTGCGGCCAGCGGCTGGGACGGCACCACGCCTTTGTACGACCCGTGTTGCGGCAGCGGCACAATTGCCATTGAAGCTGCGCAAATCGCCTGCGGCATTGCCCCGGGTAGCCTGCGTCGCTTTGGTTTTGAAAAACTTTTGCCCTACCAACCACACGTCTGGCAAGGTCTGCTGGAGCAAGCGCAAGCGGCTGAGCACGCCCCCACTGCACTCATCTACGGCAGCGATGTGGCCCACCGCATGGTCGACTTTGCCGAACGCAACGCCGAGCGCGCCGGCGTGGCCGGCGTGATTGAATTTCGCGGCGGCGACGCGCTGCAGCGCATGCCGCCCAGTGAGGTCCCCGGCCTGATGCTGCTGAACCCGCCCTATGGCGAGCGGATTGCGGCGGCCGGTGTGGCCGGACGTGGACGCGAAGGTTTTGAGCCCGGCGCCTTGGCGGCCGAGCGGCATCAGGATGGGAATCAGGAAAGATACCAAGAGGGTAGCCACCGCGAGACCGCGCATACCGACGACGGCGGCGACTTCTTCAATCAACTGGCCTCGCATTGGAAAAAGAACTACAGCGGCTGGACCGCTTGGATGCTCACGCCCGATTTGAAATTGCCCAGTCGCATGCGCCTGAAAGAAACCCGCCGCGTGCCGATGTGGAACGGCCCGATCGAATGCCGCTTGTTCCGCTTTGACATGATGAAGGGTTCAGTGCGTGACAAGCTCTGAGGCTGTGCTCACGGTGCTGGACACCAACATCGTGCTCGATCTGTGGATCTTTGACGACCCACGCACCCAGGGCCTGCGCCACGCGCTGAGTCAGGGCCGACTGCGCTGGATAGCCACCGCGTCTATGCGCGAAGAATTGCGCCGCGTGCTGGGCTATACGCATTTGGCGGCGCGCATGGCGCCCATCACGCCATCGGGCTGCAGCGCCGAAGCCATATTGCAAGCATTTGACGCGCAAGCCACCTTGCTCGACGATGCCCCCAAAGCGCCCTGCACCTGCAAAGATGCTGACGACCAAAAATTCATTGATCTGGCGGTGACGCACCGCGCGCTGCTGCTGAGCAAAGATGCGCAAGTGCTGTGCATGCGCCGCCGCTTAGATCGCTTGGGTGTGGACTTGAACCCGCACATCAAGCCGCCACCCGGCTTTGTGTTGGACGCGCAGCGTCAGACTTTTTACGCCCACTTGTTCCAAGCGCCTTCAGCCGCCGAGGTCGCTTCGGCCCACTGAACGCCTGCGACTCCTTTTCATTATTTTTTGATCTCCACCATGACGACCTCCAACCCTACCGACAACGGCATGCAGCCCGAAGACTTTGACGCACTGGACGACATCCTGGACGAGATGCGTACCCGCTATGACGAAACCCCGCAGTGGGAGTTTTGTGAAGGCTTTTTGGCGGCCATGGTCTGCTGCCGCACCCCGCTGCCCGAAGCCGAATGGTTGGGCGTGCTGCTGGGCTTGGACGAAGGCGGCAGCTTTACCGACGAGGCGCAGCGCAGCCGCTTTATGGCGCTGTGGCAGCAGCGCTTTAGCGAAGTCAAAACCGCCCTCGACAGTGGCATTGAAGCCCTGGACGACGACCGTGCCTATGCCCCCGAAGTCATGGACATTCGCGGCGCCATGGCCAGCCTTCCACCCGAAGAGCGCGACGACTTTGCCGAGGGCGAGATTCCTTCGTTCGCCCAAGTGTGGGCGCTGGGCTTCATGTTTGCGGTGGAAAACTGGCCCGATGAATGGGCATCACCCAAAGACAAAGACGC
Source organism: Comamonadaceae bacterium (assembly GCA_947452785.1). Classification (GTDB taxonomy): domain Bacteria; phylum Pseudomonadota; class Gammaproteobacteria; order Burkholderiales; family Burkholderiaceae_C; genus Limnohabitans_A. Next base: position 67,214 of record CANGDZ010000009.1, read on the forward strand.
AGCCAATCTGCACGATCATTGCCTGGAAGCCATCGTCGCCTTAACAGAAGACGACACCGACGAGCCCACCTTGTCGGCCCTGAGCGAAGACGGCCCACCCAGCGTGAGCGAATCGCGCCTGAACACTTATGGCGAAGCGCTTTGGGCGGTGTACGACCTGCGCGAAATTTGGCGCAGCATTGGCGCCCGCGTAGTGCAAGTCATCCGCGAGGCCACGCCCGGTCGCAACGACGCTTGCAGCTGCGGCAGTGGCAAAAAATACAAAAAATGCTGCGGCGCTAATTGAGCACGCTGACGCAATTCGGATGATGACCATCGACACCCCTTTTTTGCTGGCCAGCCTGGCCGCCTTGCTGGTCGGCCTGTCTAAGGGCGGCCTGCCCACCATCGGCATGCTGGGCGTGCCGATTCTGTCGCTGGTCATGCCGCCCATGCAAGCAGTGGTCATCTTGCTGCCGATTTACGTCATCTCCGACATGGTCAGTGTGTGGCTGTACCGCAAACACTTCAGCGTCGTGAATTTGAAAATTCTGGTCCCGGCAGGCATCTTCGGCATCTTCATGGGTTGGCTCACCGCGTCCTACACCTCTGATGCCGCCACCAAGCTGTTGATTGGCGCTATTGGCGTCGGTTTTTGCCTGAACACCTGGCTGCGCAAAGCCCCGGCGCAAGCCCATGGCGCGGACTTGCCGCGTGGAATTTTCTGGGGCACCCTGGCCGGCTTCACCAGCTTCATTTCGCACGCAGGTGCGCCACCGTTTCAGGTCTATGTGCTGCCTCAGCGCTTGCCTAAAATGGAATTTGCGGGGACGGCCACTTTGTTGTTCGCCGTACTCAACGCGGTCAAAATAGTGCCCTACCAATTGCTGCAACCCTACAGCCTGAACGATTTGCACAGGGCCAGTGTTCTGATTCCTGCGGCGCTGCTGGGCACGGTGGCCGGCGCGTATTTGACGAAAAAAATTGCTGACGTCTGGTTTTACCGTTGCGTGCAAATCGGCCTGTTTCTCATCTCGATCAAACTGATTGTTGACGCCGCGACCGCTTGGGGCTTGTGAGCGCCAGCCACTGGGCCAAGCGGCCTGGGCTCAGGTGATTTTGAAGACCGTGCGGACGATTTTCCCGCCCGCTTTTTGCTCAAACACCGTCCACTGCTTGATGCCTTTGACCAGCACTTTGCTGCTGATGTCTTTGACCGGTTTCTTGGCTTTCAGTTGCGCCGTGACCCAATCTTGCACATGCGGCAAGATCGGGCCCTCTTGGCCCGTGGGAATGAGCAGTTCAAAACCATTGACTTGGCCAGAAGAGGTGACGGTGAGTTCGGTAGCGGGCATTCAGCCATTGTCCTCGATCATGGGGCTCGTCAAAGACCTCAATCGACTTTAGCGCCCGAAGCCTTGACCACCACGGCCCACTTTTTGTGCTCGCTCTCAATCAAAGTGGCAAATTGCGCCGGCGTGTTGCCACTCGGAATTGCGCCTTGGGCCAGCATTTTTTCTTTGATGGCCGGCGTGTTCAAGGACTTGGCCAATTCTTGTTGAATGCGGTTGACGATGTCCGCCGGCGTGCCGGCAGGGGCCAACAAACCGAACCAACTGCTGGCTTCAAAGCCTTTGAGCCCGGCGGCCTCTTCGATGGTGGGCAAGTCGGGCATGGCACCAGAACGCTGCGAGCTGGTCACGGCCAAGGCCTTGAGCTTGCCCGATTTGATCAGAGGCATGGCCGAGGGCAGGTTGTCAAACATCACATCCATGCTGCCGCCCATCAGGTCGAGCAAAGCCGGGCCGGAACCGCGGTAAGGAATGTGCGCCATGAAAATACCGGTCTGGCTTTTAAACAACTCACCCGCCAAATGGATCGACGTGCCGTTGCCGCTCGACGCCATATTGAACTGACCAGGATGGGCTTTGGCGGCCTTGATGAAGTCCTTGACGTTATGGATGTCCATGGCTTTGGCCTTGTCGACGTTGACCACCATCACATTGGGCACGGCCGCCACGAGCGTGATGGGCGCAAAGTCTTTGAAGGGGTCATAAGGCAGTTTGGGGTAGAGCGCGCGGTTGATGCCGTGCGTGCCCACGGTGCCCATCAAGATGGTGTAGCCATCCGGAGCTGATTTGGCCACCACGTCAGCGCCCAGATTACCGCCAGCACCGGCCCGGTTTTCGACGACAAATTGCTGGCCGAAGGCCTTGGACAATTCGGGCGCCACGGCGCGCGCCAAGAGGTCGGTCGTGCCACCGGGTGCAAAAGGCACGATGATCTTGACCGGTTTTTGAGGCCAAGCGTTTTGTGCTTGCGCCCAACTGGCGGTGCACAACACCGCAAGGAGTGCAACCCCTTGTGCAAGGCGACGGCGGGTGAAATGAATTGCGTGCATGGGAGTCTCTTATATGGATGCCTCCCGGGTAGCAAGAGAAATTTGTGTTGTGTTGCGAAGAAGTCGGCTGCTCTCTTATATCCGGCCTTGATTGCGTGGTCCGTCTGATTTCCCAGACTCGCCCGCTGGCCCCGATGCATATCCGCTGACAAGCG
>CANGDZ010000010.1 GCA_947452785.1 Comamonadaceae bacterium
CAGCAGACAGCATGGCCCAACCCCTTTGAAGCGGATAACGCATTGATTCTATTGAGCATTTCTAATGGTGTCCATTAGAAATGACAAGACTGGAGAGGGTGAAATTGATCGGTCACAATCAAGCATCGATTCCTATTGGAAAATCTCGGTTCATTGTTTTTTTCTAGAAATGAATTGCGGATAATCCCCCCCATAACTTCGATGGATGTCCATACCTCAAGGTCTCGCAATACCTTCATTTTTTTTTCAAATCCCACTTTAGCTGGCCACTCCCCAGCGCGACCACGAGAAAGGTGAAATACAGGTAAAGTTCGGTGCTTGCAGGGATTTACATAAAAACACAAAAATCGACTAAAGTGCCGCAAGTTATTTTGAATTTATAGACTTTATGCTCGCGGTCCTTGTCAGAACCGCTTTTTTTCGGGATAAGCATCACATGAATTTTGTCGCTCGTTTGCCAGCCCATGTCACTGGGATCACTTTGTGGGGTGCTTCACTCGCTCTCGGTTTGGTTGCCTGCTCCCAAAAAGCCCCGCCTGAAAGCACACCTGCCGCTGCCGCACCTGCGGCAGGCGCCTCGACCGGAACCACGGGCACCCCAGCGGCGGCACCGGCCACCAGCGCGCCCCCCGCAGCGCCCGCCCCTGTGGTCAGCGTGGTCACCGTCAAGGTTGAAAAGCGCGATGTGCCCGTGGTCCTTAAAGCCGTGGGTTCGGCCATCTCATTGGCGAGCGTGGACATTCGCCCCCAAGTGACCAGTGCCATCACGCAAGTGCATTTCAAAGAAGGTCAATTTGTGAACAAAGGCGATGTCTTGTTCACCCTGGACACCCGCACCGATGAAACCAACTTGGCCAAGGCTAAAGCCCAGTTGGCCAAAGACCAGGCGGCCTTGGCAGACGCCAAACGCCAACTCACCCGCAGCCGCGATTTGGTGGCGCAAAACTTTGTCTCGGGCGCCGCAGTGGACTCGGCACAAACGCTGGTTGACTCCTCCGCTGCGGTGGTGGCATCAGACGCCGCCGCCGTCCAAGCCGCGCAAGTGGCTTTGTCTTATGGCCGCATCACCTCGCCGCACGCCGGGCGTACCGGGGTGATCAACACGCCGGCAGGCTCTATCGTGCAAGCCAATGTGTCCGTACTGGTGAATGTGGTGCAAGTCAACCCCATGGCGGTGGCTTTCAATTTGCCGCAGCGCGATTTGGCCGATTTCTTGGCCGCCGCCAGCAGCACTACCCAAGTCAAAGTCACCGCCACTTTGCCGGAAGACAAAAAACCCTTGATCGGCAAACTGCAGTTCGTTGACAACGCGGTGGATCCGGCGTCCGGTACGGTCAAACTTAAAGCGGTATTTGACAATAAAGACAGCAAACTGTGGCCCGGCTTGTTTGTCAACGTGGGCCTGACCACCAAGAAAATTGAAGACGCCCTGGTGGTGCCGCAAGCGGCCATCATCCAAAGCGTGCGCGGTCCCATCGTGTATGTGGTGGAAGACGGCAAAGCCGTGGTTCGCCCGATCAAGATGGTCTTTGCTGCAGGACCTGAGGCCGCAGTGACCGGCGTGCAAGAAAACGATGTTCTCGTGGTGGATGGCAAACAAAATCTGCGCCCCGGCGTGAAGGTGGTCGAGCGGCCCAAAGAGAACAAGGAGCCCGGCAAAGAAGGCGCGGGCGCACCCGCGGCCAATCCATCCGCACCAGGCGCCGCCGCCGCGCCGGTCCCTGCACCCGTCCCTGCACCCGCAGTTGCGGCCCCGGCCTCTGCAGCCAAATAAATTGCCAGGCCCCATCGCATGAACTTTTCTGAGCTCTTCATCCGTCGCCCGGTCATGACGGTGCTGCTGAACACAGCCATCGTGTTGGCCGGTGTCATTGGCTATAAAAACATTCCGGTGGCGGCGCTGCCCAGTTACGACACGCCAGTGATCAACGTGTCGGCCGTACTGGCCGGCGCCAACCCGGAGACCATGGCCAGTTCCGTGGCCTTGCCGCTGGAAAAACAATTTCAGACCATCCCGGGTCTGAAAGTCATCAGCTCCACCAGCACCCTGGGCAGCACCTCGATCACCCTGGAGTTTATTGAGAGCCGCAACATCGACGCCGCCTCATTGGACGTGCAAGCCGCGCTGCTGCGCGCGCAGCGCACCTTGCCGATTGACATGACGATCCCGCCGTCGTACCGCAAGGTGAATCCAGCCGATGCACCGGTGCTGTTGATTTCACTGCGCTCGCCTTCGCTGCCCCAAGCCGAGCTGCAAGACTATGCCGAACACCTGATCTCACCCACACTCTCAACCATTGACGGCGTGGCTCAGGTAAACATTTATGGCGCCAAACGCTTTGCCGTGCGGGTGCGCGTTGACCCCGCAGCTTTGGCGGCGCGCAACATCGGCTTGGACGAGTTGAGTGCCGCACTGAAAGCGGCCAACGTCAACACTCCGGCCGGCACCTTTGACGGACCGCAACAGACATTGGTGTTGCAAGCCAACAAGCAGATGAGTTCGGCGCGTGAGTTTGCCGATTTGATCATCAGCAACAAAGGCGGTGTGCCCGTGCGTTTACGCGATGTGGCCAAAGTGCAAGACAGCGTGGAAGTCGTCAAGACTTGGGCCACTTTGAATGGCGAGAACTCGATCACCTTGGCGATTCAGCGTCAGCCCGGCGCCAATACCGTCAAGGTGGTGGATGCGGTGAATCAAACTCTGCCCGAGTTGAAAGCGCAAATGCCCGAATCGGTGTCGCTGACACCGGTAAACGACCGCTCCATTTCGATTCGCCATGCACTGGAAGACGTGAGCCTGACCTTGATCGGCACCATCATGCTGGTGGTTCTGGTGATCTTCTTGTTCCTGCGCCGCTTTGTCGCCACAGCCATTCCGGCCCTGTCTTTGCCGGTATCGCTGTTGGGTGCGGTAGCCTTGTTATGGGGACTGAACTACAGCCTCGACAACATCTCTCTTTTGGGCTTGACCCTGGCTGTAGGCCTGGTGGTCGACGATGCGATTGTGGTGCTGGAAAACATCATTCGCCACGTCGAAGCGGGTGAACCGCCGTTCAAGGCCGCGCTGCGCGGCGCGCGCGAAGTGGGTTTCACCATCATCTCCATTTCCACCTCCTTGGTGGCGGTGTTCATTCCCATCTTCTTTATGCCGGGCGTGATCGGCCTGCTGTTCCACGAGTTCGCCGTGGTGGTGGGCTTGTCGATCGCCGTCTCGGCCTTTGTATCCTTGACGCTGGTGCCCATGTTGGCGAGTCGCTACCTGACCGACGAAGAACACAAAAAACAACCGGGCTGGTTGGTGCGTCAGTTTGAACGCGGATTTGATGCGCTCTTGGGCGCCTACTCACGCTCGCTGGATTTGGCGCTGAGTCACAGCAAGTTCATTTTGCTGATCGCGGTGGCGACCTTCGGCATCACGGCTTGGATGTTGACAGTAATCCCCAAAGGCTTTTTCCCCGAAGAAGACATTGGACAAATCCAGGTGACCACCGAGGGGCCTGAAGATATTTCTTTTGAAGCCATGATCGGCTTGCAAGAGCGCACGGCGGCCATCTTTCGCAAAGACCCGAACGTAGCGGCCGTCAACTCCTTCAACGGCGGCGTGGGCTCTCAAAATTCAGGGCGCATGTTTATCACCTTGAAGCCTCAGAACGAGCGCAAGCCCATGAAAGTGGTGGTTGAAGATTTGCGTAAAAAACTGCGAGGCGTGCCGGGCATCAACGTGTTCATGAGGCCCGTGCAAAACTTGCAACTGGGTGGCCGTCAAAGCAAGGCCCGCTACCAGTACATTTTGCAAAGTGTGAAGGCGGGCGAACTGAATACCTGGGCCGGCAAACTGCAAGAGAAAATGCGGGCCAACCCCATCTTCCGCGACATCACCAGTGACGCTCAGTTGCGCGGTCTGCAGGCTGACATTCAAATCAACCGCGATCGCGCCAACACCTTGGGTGTATCGGTCGATGCGGTGCGTACCGCCTTGTTCAGCGCCTTTGGTGAGCGGCAAGTCTCTACCATGTACCTGGCCACCGACAGCTACCAGGTGATCATGGAAGTCAGCCCTGAAGCCAAAAGAGACGAGTCGGCGCTGGACAGCATTTATGTGCGCTCCAGCAATGGCAGCTTGGTGCCCATGTCCGGCTTTGCCACTGTCTCGCGCACCGTGGGACCGACCTCGATCAACCACGTGGGCCAGTTGCAAGCGGTGACCGTGTCCTTCAACTTAGCGCCCGGCGCAGCGCTGGGTGATGCGACCACGCAACTGGAAGCGGCGGCCGATGCAATTCAATTGCCCAGCTCCATTATCCGCACCTATGGGGGTGATGCCGCAGTCTTCAAGAACTCACAGGGCAGTCAAAGCATCTTGATCATCTCGGCCTTGCTGGTGATTTATGTGCTGCTGGGCGTGCTGTACGAAAGTTACATCCACCCGATCACCATCTTTGCCGGTCTGCCCTCGGCCGCTGTGGGCGCCTTGGGCACGCTGATGATTTTTGGCCAAGATTTGACGCTGATTGCGACCATCGGAATCTTGCTGCTGATCGGTATTGTCAAGAAGAACGCCATCATGATGATTGACTTTGCGCTGGAAGCGCAGCGCCATGAAGGCATGACCCCGGCGCAAGCGATCCGCGAGGCCTGTGTGCTGCGCTTTCGCCCGATCATGATGACCTCCATTGCCGCCTTGATGGGAGCCTTGCCCATTGCGCTGGGATTGGGCGCCGGTGCCGAGCTGCGACAGCCCTTGGGTCTGGCTGTGGTCGGTGGCTTGGTGTTTTCGCAAGCGGTGACGCTGTACATCACCCCGGTAATTTACCTGGCGCTGGAACGCTTCAGCGGGACGGGTCCGATTGTGGGTGACGAGTTGCCGGCTTGAACGGGGCTGGGCTGACAGGTGCGGGTTTAAAAGGTGCCTGATACAGCCAGACCGGCCGGCCGGCGCTGGCCTGCACTACCGCGGCGGGCACCAGCTCAGCGGCCTCAAACTCGAGGCTGACCAACCAGGCGCCTGGCTTCATGTTCTCACGCGCTTTGGTCACCGCATGCGGCATGGTCTCGGGGCGCTGAAACAAATACACCAGATCGTAGTCCGACCAGTCTTCTTGCCAAATGTCGCCATGCCAGATGCGCGCCCAAGGGCAGCGCAGCGCAGCCATGAAGCGCAAAGGCCAGCTGAATTCAATGCCACAAAATTGGGCTTGCGGATAAGCCACGCGCAAAGCGCGCAAGCCATCGCCCACACCACAACCCGCGTCCAACAGCAAAGCGCCTGATGGCAAAGGTGCGGCTTGCGACAGATCACGCAAAGCATTCAAAGGGGTGGGGAAAATCGGCGCATCGTGCCACGCATGCACGGGGTAAATCAGTAAGGCCAGCGCCAAGGGAATCAGCCAACCCCAGGCGGGGAAGACGGCGGCGCCGGAGAGCCAAAGAGACAGCGGAAAACCTAGCACAAGTGCCCATCGACGCGCCGGGGTGCGGCCCACCACGCTGAAAGCTACCGCCACAGCGCAGGCCAAAGCCATAGCCCACAACTCGGGTAAAAGGCCAGAGGCATTCAGGTAGATCACCCAAGCGCCGCCCCACACCAAGAGTGCAGGCACAGGCCATTTCAGAAGTTTAGACACAGACGCTCCATCGACGCAGCCTAAAGGCCAGTACAGGCCTATTATTCCTTGTACATCACCGTGATGCTGATGCGTCGGTTACGCGGGTCTTTGGGGTCGTTGGGGTTGTAAGGTGCACTGTCGGCCACCCCTTCGATCTTGGCAAAGCGACTTTCGGGCACGCCTTTTTTACCAATCAGCTTACGGGTTTCTTCCGCCCGCTCGGCCGACAAAGACCAGTTGTTGCGGCCATCGGTATTGGCAAAAGCCACGCTGTCGGTGTGACCCCGAATGGCCAGTTTGTTGTCCAACTTGGCCACGCTCTTGGCCACTTCGTTCAGCAGCACCTGGGCTTTCGGGGTCAATTGGGTGGTCCCCAAACCAAACATCGCAAAATCGGCCTTGTCGATGATCTCGACGCGCAGGCCTTCTTTTTCTCGCACAAACTTGACCTGCTCGCTCATATTTTCAAGGCGCGGATTTTTCGCCAAACTATCTTTGACTTCTTTTTCCAGTTTGTCAAAGTTGGCTTTGTCTTGCTGTTCGGCCACCTGTTTCTTCTGCTCTTCGCTCAGGCTCTCAGGGTTGTTACGCTCTTGGGCATTGGGCGCTGGATCGTTCTCGGTCGGGCCGCCCTGCGAGCGCGGTGTCACCCGCTCCATGGCCGCCGTTTGTTTGGCTGCAAACGGAAAACCGTCTGGATCGATCACCGAGCGGCCGCCGAGCATGCCGTCCGAGCCGGCCAACTTGCCCATGGTCACGTTGCTGTGCGAGGTGGGTCGGAAATAATCGGCAATGCTTTTGCGCTGATCGGCATTGGAGGCGCCGAGCAGCCACATCAACAAGAAGAAGGCCATCATGGCGGTCATCATGTCGGCCAGCGCAATTTTCCAAGCGCCACCGTGAGCACCACCGTGCCCATCGTCCATGATCTTTTTGACGATGATGGGCGCCAGGGGCGCTGCAGCCTCTGGCTCCGCGACCGGGGCCGCATCAGGGGCTGCGTCCGGTTTCAGCTCTTCTGCTGGGGCTTGAGATTCATCCGCCATGGCGATTAACCTCGCATGCCGTCAAAGACTTCCGCAAAACTCGGCTGGTTGTGGTGGCTGATACCCACACGGGCGGCTTCAATGATCAGCGGCATGGGGTGGCCATTCAAGGTGCCCACGATGATCTGTTTGACCACGCCGTAAATCTCGCCTTCGTCGTTGATGATTTCGGTCAGACGCTTGGAGAAGGGCTCAAAAAAGCCATAAGCCAAAAACACCCCCATGAACGTTCCCACCAACGCGCTACCGATCAGTCCACCCAGCACGGTAGGCGGTTGATCGATCGCACCCATGGTCTTCACCACACCCAACACGCAAGCCACAATACCCAGCGCAGGCAAGGCGCCGGCCAATGTACCCAAAGAATCGGCGGCTTTCAGCGCGCCGTGGTGGTGGGTTTTGATACTCAAGTTCATCACATCTTCAACGGCCATGGGGTCCAGGTTACCCTGTGACACCACCATCAACCGAACCGTATCGGTGATCAGATGCAACAACGAATGCTCTTTAAGCACTTTTGGGAATTCGGCGAAAATCGCGCTGGATTCGGGGGTCTCGATGTGGGCTTCCAGGGCCACGGCCCCTTCGGCTTTGAGCACCTTCATTAATTTGGAGACCAAGAAAATGGTGGCCAAATAATCGGCTTTGTGAAAAGAAGGGCCTTTAAATACTTTGGCGATGCCGCCGATGGTCGCTTTGACCGTGTCGCCACTGTTGCCGATCAGCATACCGCCGATCGCAGCACCGAAAATCGTGAACAGCTCATGGGGCGCGGCTTCCAAAATGGGGCCCATCTCGCCGTGCAACACGGGTGCGCCAAAGACGCACACCATCAAAACAACTACACCTATGATCGCTACCATGGTCAATCTCTCTCTTTAAGAGCAAGACAGGTAGTGCCGATGGGCGTATCTACAACTGTCTTACCTTCACATACAAGTCACCGGCGCCATGAGACTTGTATCTCATGACCTTCAGTGAACCGAACTACCACCCAAATTCATGGCCAAGCTTTTGGCAGCTGGCAACAAATTAGGCACATCACGCCAAGCTTGACGAATCTCACTCATCAAGGTTTGCACTTCTTGCAACGCCACCAAATCATTGCGCGCATTGACATGAATCAGGCGACGCGTTACATAGCTATACAACTCATGCAAGTTTTTGGCCAGGTCACCACCTTTGTCCAAATCCAAAGCGCCTTGCAAACCAATCACAATGCGGCCCGCACGGGTCAAGCTTTTGTTCTTGTCTTCAATCGATCCGTGCTCAATATGACCGCGCGCAGTGACCAAGCTCTCGATCAAACCGTCGAACAGCATCTGAATCAGCTCGACCTTGTTGGACACCAACGCCTGTGACGTCCGGTTGCCTTCGCCGTAACCTTCGATAGCTTTGAAATGAACTCGCATGATCTGTAACTCCTGTTGAATCTCTTACAACAGGATTCGGTGCTGCTACAGAAAACTTGAGCGCCTTCGCCACTTGAATTCTCACTATTTACGCTTTGACCACACGGCTTTTGGACGTAGCCACCGGAGTGACGTCCAAAGTGACACGTAATTTCTTCACCACCGCCGTCAGCAACTGGCTGACCCGCGATTCCGTCACGCTCAGAACTTCACCAATTTCTTTCAGGTTCAGCTCTTCAACGTAGTACAAATTCATCAATAACTGATCACGCTCAGGCAACTCGCCAATGGCCCCCGTCAAGGCGCGCATGAATTGCTCGTGCTCCACAATGGCTTCAGGCTGATGCGAGGCGTCACCGGCCATGTTCATGACCTCCTCGGACACCACTTCCATCGAATAGGTCTCAAAGCGCCGGGCCTGGCTGCGCTCTTTGTGGAACAGCTCAATGTCTTTGCCCATGTGCTCGGCCAACTCGGCCTGCGTCGGGGTGCGGCCCAGGTCGGCGGCCAATACATGGGTGGCTTCGCTGTGCGATTTGTTGATGGCCACCGCCGAGCGTGGCAAAAAGGACAGGCGACGCACTTCGTCCAAAATCGCACCACGCACCCGGCTGTGGGCGAAATTTTCGAACTCAATGCCCTTGCCCGGGTCGTAGGCACGTGAGGCTTCCAGCAAGCCAATCATGCCAACCTGGATCAATTCATCCAATTCCATGAAGGGCGGCAACCGCACCTTCAAATGCAGCGCCACCCGTTTGACCATGCCCAAATGCGCCAACACCAGCGCTTCGCTGTTGTTTTGCACTTCTTCATACAAACGTGTGGTGGTGGCCATAAGGAAATCAGGTCCTCGAAGAGACCAGCCTTTCCACAAAAAACTGCACCCCGCCACTGGCGTGATCGATGGGTGTCAGATCGTTGGTGGCCACGGCCAGACGCCTGAAGTCGCGCGCACCGGCGCTGCTGGGCGCGAACTCCAAGGTGGACTGATGTTTCTTTAAAGCCGCCAAAATCAACTCGTCTTGCTCGATCGAGCCCAGATACTGGATGGACTTGTGCAAAAACCGGGTGCAGACTTGGTTGATGCGTTCAAACAATTTGCGCCCCTCTTGGGCATTGCTCACGCCGTTGGGAATCAGATAAATGTCTTCTAAACCGTAATCTTTGGTCAGCACCTTGATCGTGCCATAAGCATCGGCAATCGACGAGGGATCGTCGCGAACCACAATAAAGCGCCTACTGGTGGCGGCCATGAAGGACAGCACCGCGGGGGCAATGCCGGCCGCCATGTCGACAATCAAATAATCCAAATCGTCTTCCAGGGCGCTGAAGGCCTGCACAATGCGCGCGGCTTGCAGTACGCTCAAATTGGCCATCTCGCGCATGCCCGAAGCGCCTGGCACCAGTTTCACGCCGTAACGTGTAGTGACGATGATTTCTTCCAGCGTCTTTTCGCCACTCAAGAAATGACTCAGGTTATAGGGGCAACGGCATCCCAAGGCAATTTGCGCATTAGCCAGACCCAGGTCGGCATCAAACAGCATGACCTTGAAACCCATGCCTTGCAAGGCGACGGCCAAATTGACTGAGATCGTGGTTTTACCCACGCCGCCTTTCCCACTGGCGATGCCAATCACTTGGGTTTGAGTCAGTTTTTGCATGAGCGGCTTAAGAACGGGCTTGTGCCGTGTTGAAGGTCATTGCGCGCGCGTTGAAGGCCGTCGCATCCGACAGGCCCACTGCAGCGTTCGCCAAAGACGAGGCCATGGGAGACGCCATATTCGGCAAAACGGGCATCAAATGACTCACAGCCAAATTCACAAGTTGTGCGGGGGTGAAACCCATGACCAAATCGGTCAGGCGTTCAGAGCCACTCGCGGCCGACAAGACGGGCACATCGGCCTCATTGCACATGAATTGCAGCAGCGCCCAAGGCGTGCTGGACTCGTCCAACTTGCTGATCATCAGGCTGTCCCATTCCATGTCAGCTTGCTGTGCCGCATCTTTCAAAATGCGTTGTACGCTGACCGCCGAAGCGTCTGCCGGCAACACCGCATGCATGATGGTTTGGGGGTGCAGTTTTTTAATCTCTTTGACGCGCTCAATCATTTGCACGCCGGGGGTGTCAATTAGCACCAATTTGCGCTGCGACAACTCAGTCAGCAACAGGCTCAGGGTGGCTACATCGGGGGCTCGGAAGCAGTCCACGCCCATTTGCGCACAGAGCATTTGGGTTTGGCTCCATGCGCCAATGCGGGCGTCATGAAAACTGATGAAAGCCACTTGATCGGGACTGGCATTGATCGCCGTATGCAAAGCCAAACGTGCGGCCATCAGGGTTTTACCGGCGCCCGAAGGGCCGGCCATGGCATGCACGCCTTCAAAAGCGCCGGGCGCGCCGCCCCGCTGCAAGGAGGAGGTCAACAACTCTCGAATTGATTGCAAGGCCTCTTGCACACTCTTATGATCTTTCACTGCATCTATCAGCAAGGTACGCAAACCCACAGGCACATCGGCCTGATGCATCGCCTGCACCAAGGGTTGCACAGCGGATGCAATCGGCTGACTGCTTTGCCACTCGGCGGTTTGCTGGCTGACACGGAACTCGCGGCGCAAGGCGGCCAATTCTTCCACGACAAAAGCCACAATTTCTTGGCTACGCACCTGATCGCGCAACGCCTCGGGCTGCAGCAAAGGATCCGCGCTCAACAAAGGGTCTTGTCGACCCGCGTTCAGCAAAGGATCGTGGCGCAAGGCGCTTGGGGCAGGTGCGGGCTCTTTGCCGCGTAGGGCCTGGCCCAGCTGATCGCCAAAACTGGCGCTCGCCTCCAAGGTCGGCTCGCGATATGTCGGCGTGGAAGCGACGACAGGCGCGGCTTTAGCAAACGGGTTGTCGCTGTCAAACACATGGCCATTCGCATCGGGTTGCGCCGAAGCCAACTCCACTGCCACCACGAGTTCGGTCTGTCCACCCACACGGTGGTTGGCAATGATCAGCACGTCGGGGCCATACAAACTCATGGCTCGCTCGGTCGCGCTGCGGGTGTCACGGGCAAGAATACGTTTGAGTTCCATGGCGTTGCTGCTAGGTGTTCAAAAAATTAACGGGTCTCGGCGTGCACGGTGTGCACCACCTTGACGCTTTGGTCATCCGGAATCTCGCTGTAGGACAGCAAGGTCAAATCGTTCACGCGGTAGCGCGCAGCGCGCGACAACCAAGGGCGAATCGTGGGCGAGACCACCAACACTGCGGGGTGACCCAACTCTTCAACGGCCCGCGCACCTTCGCGTAAAGCAGCAAACAACCGTTCGGCCAAACCCGGTTCGATGGCCATGTTTTGGCCTGGCGCACTTTGCTGCAACACGTTGTGTAGCAGTTGCTCTAAACCGGGGTCCAGGGTCATGACCGACAAAGAGTTGGATTCATCCACCAGGCTTTGCACAATCATGCGACCCAGCTTGGGGCGCACCAGCGCAGTCAGTTGATCGGGCTCTTGTGTGCGGCTGGCCACTTCAGACAGGGTTTCCACAATCGAGCGCATGTCGCGGATCGACACCGATTCATTCAGCAGGTTTTGCAAGGTGCGGGTGACCACGCCGAGCGACAACTTGCCAGGCACCAAATCTTCCACCAGCTTAGGTGATTTGGCCGCCAACTTGTCCAGCAGTTGCTGCACTTCGTCGTGGCTGAGCAAATCAGAAGCGTTGTCACGCAGCACTTTGTTCAAGTGGGTGGCCACAGCCGTACTGGCGTCCACCACGGTGTAACCCAAGGTACGGGCATGGTCGCGCTCAGAAGGATCAATCCACACCGCGTCCAGACCGAAGGCTGGCTCTTTGGTTGCTTGACCTTCTAACGGGCCATATACCTGACCCGGATTGATCGCCAGTTCGCGGCCCACTTTGATCTGGCCTTTGCCGCGCGCCACGCCTTTGAGCACGATGTGGTACGCATCAGGGTCAATGTTCAATGCATCTCGAATGCGCACCGGCTGAACCAAAAAGCCCAACTCGGCCGACAATTTTTTGCGTACGCCTTTGACGCGGCTCATCAACTGACCGCCAGTCTCCGGGTTCACCAAGGGAATCAAACCGTAACCAATTTCCAAGCCAATCAAGTCCACTTGATCGACATCGTCCCAATCGAGTTCTTTGGGTTCGTCCAGCGCCGCTTGGGCTGCAGCACTCACCGGCTCCACCTCGGGCGTGGCTTGTTTTTGTAGGATGCGCCAAGCCATGGCGGCGGCCCCTAAGGCCAAAGTCAGAAACACCAAGTGCGGCATACCCGGCACGATGCCCAAAATGGCCATGATGCCTGCGGCCATGAACAGCGCGCTCGGATTGGCCAACTGGGCCGTGGCCTGCTCGGTCATATTTTCTGAAGTCGTGACGCGCGTCACGATGATGGCGGTGGCCAATGACAAGAACAGCGATGGAATTTGCGCCACTAAGCCGTCACCGATGGTGAGCAAGGTGTAAATGCGACCCGCGTCGCTGAGCGACAAATTGTGTTGGCCGATGCCAATGGCCAAGCCGCCAATCAAGTTGATGATCAAAATCAGCAGACCAGCGACCGCGTCACCGCTGACGAACTTGGAGGCACCGTCCATGGAGCCGAAAAAGTCAGATTCTTGCCCCAGCTCTTCGCGGCGTTTTTTAGCTGTTTCTTGATCGATCACACCGGCATTCAAATCGGCGTCGATCGACATTTGTTTACCGGGCATCGCGTCCAAGGTGAAACGGGCATTCACTTCCGACACGCGCCCTGCGCCCTTGGTCACCACAATGAAGTTGATGATCATCAAGATCGCAAAAATAATGAAACCGACCACATAGTTGCCGCCGATGACGAACTCACCAAATGCAGCCACAACTTTGCCGGCGGACTCGTGGCCTTCATGGCCGTTGACCAGGATCACCCGGGTAGACGCCACGTTGAGCCCCAAGCGCAGCATGGTGGCGAACAACAGCACGGAAGGGAAAGACGAGAATTCCAAAGGCTTACGGGTGCCAATGGCGATCATGATGATCACCAGGCTGGAGGCGATATTGAAGGTGAACAACACGTCCAACAGGAGCGGCGGCAGGGGCAACACCAACATCGCCATGATGAGCAGCACCAACGCAGGCAGACCCAGGCCGGTGTAATCAAACCGGGACAGGTTCTGTCGGAGAGTTGACAGGGTGAGAGTGCTCATGTTTGCGAAGCCCCAGGCAGCAAGCCCGGCAGCGTTTTTTCCATTCCAAAGATGACCAAAGTCCAGTCATCGATGCAAAGTCCATGCCACGCTGAAACCCGACACCGAAGTCCACCCCCTCACGGCTCACGCGTCGGCCGCAGTGGCAAAGCCTGTCCGGTCACGGTTTTTGCTATATCCCTGGCACTTGCAGTTTTTCTGCAGCTTTTCAGACCCGAAAACGCTTTAACACCCGGATACGACATGGACGCCACTTTGATGTTTTCAGCCAATGCAACGCCAGCACCAGCGTCTACTGCCCTCAGCTCGGCCGCGGCCGGCAGTGCATCGCAGTCCGCCAAAGGTGTCGACAGCGCGGCCGAACCCGGCAGCCCACAGAACACCCCCAATGGCCGGATTTTTTCGGGCCTGATGCGCGGTTTGTTGCCGACGCATGAGCGGCAAGATGTTGCCGCCGCCACAGACCCGGCGACCACCACGACAGAACCCGGTGATTTGAAAACCGAGCTGCTGGGCGCGCAACTCAATGTCATCACCAGCAGCAACGCCATTCCAGACCCCGGCAGCTTGACGGCTTTTGCCAAGGCTCAAGGCTTGGACGAGGCCGCCGTCAAGGCCTTGTTTGGCGACATGGCAGCGCTCTCCGCCAAGACCAGCGCGTCCCCCGCACTGCCCAATATGACGGTCATCACTGACCCTACGGCTGCAGCCGTTGACGTGGCCTGGCTGGCCAATCAGCTGTCGGCTGAAATTTCATTTCAAGTCAGTGGCATGAAAACGGGCCAGACCACCGCAAAAAACACAGCGCCAACAACCACCGCGATACCGGTCACCACGGTCACGGGCGATGCCTCCACGCCCTCCCTCATGGGCTGGAGCATGATGACCAACACCTTGCCCCTGATGAGCCCCGGGGTTTCGGTGGCAACGGCCCCAACAGCCGTGAGCGCCGCCAGTGAGGGCACCACATTGTCCGTGAGCGCTTTGGGCCTGAACTCGACCATCACGCCCCTCACCCTTGCGCCATTGCCGCCCTCAACGCTGACCCCATCCGCCTTGACCCTGGCCGCGGGCGCCGAGCTCAGCAATCTGCCAGCCGCGGCCTTGCCAGCCAGCTTGGCCGGCGTGGCCAAACCGAGCTTGGGCACACCCATTGCAGCCACCGAAGGCCTGGACCTCTTGGCTCCCACAACAGCCTTACCCGAAGACGCCATGCGCATCCGCTTGGTCCCGGCCTGGTCGGTGGTGACACAACAGCTCACACAAATGAGTGGCACGGCCATGACCTCCAGTTGGGGCGCCTTGACCGCCACTACTTTGGGCGCCCCCATCCGATCCGTGGCCCTGGACCTCGCAACACCCTTAGCATCCGACAGCGAGGACGGCGGCGGCCTGAATGGCGGCAACAGCGGCTGGTCCACCCAGGGCACCGAGTTGAACCGCCCAGGTGCCTTGAACACTTCTTTGCCAACCGCTGCGCCTGTACCCGGCATGGCGCAAACCCTGCGCCAGGAGCATTACCAGCAGCTGGCCGATCGCTTAGGCCAGGCCATGGCCGAGCGACTGCAAAGTCAAATCGCCCGTGGCGAGTGGAAGCTGCAGATGCGCCTGAACCCCGCCAACTTAGGCCGCATCGATGTGGAACTGGACATGCACGCCAAGGGTCTGGACGCCATATTCCGCTCTGAAAACCCCTTGACACGGGAGTTGATGGTGCAAAGCATGCCCAAACTCAAAGACACCTTGGCACAATCAGGCATGGCAGTTGCTTCTGTCTGGGTGAACAGTGACGCGGGTCGTCAATCTGACGGAAATCCGACACCCCAAAAGGATCGCAAGGACGTCGCCGACACCCCGAAATCAGCGCCTACGCAAGTCGGTGCTGTGCCCGTTACGAAAGCAACACGAAGCCCAGACGGATTTGACGTCCTGGCGTGAGCCCCTGGCCTTTTCAAAGGCGAGGTGGCGCATTGTTTGAATTTGAATAAACAAGAGGTGACCCATGGCCGAAGAAGTCCAAGCGGAAGTCGAAGCAAAACCGAAAAAACCGATCGTCATGATCATTTTGGGCGTGGTCGTCCTGTTGGTGTTGATCGCCGCGACCGTGGTCGGCACCCTCTTTTTGTCGGGCGCCTTCAACCCCAAACCGCCCACCCCTGAAGAAATGGAAGCTGCCGCCGAAGGCCATGGCGCGGCCAAAGAAGATTGCGCACCGAAGAAGAAGGAAAAAGGTGCTGATGCGCATGACGAGAAAGCCGACCCGCATGCCAAACCCGATCCGCACGCCAAACCGGCTGAGCACGGAGCCAAAGACGAGCACGGCGCCAAAGATGAAAAAGCCAAGGCGGACTGCCCCAAAGGCCCGCCCGGCAAAGTCGCCAAGAACTCACCCGAGTTGACGCGCTTTGAATACACCTACATGCAAGTGGAGCGTGAATTCTTGGTCAACGTGAGTGGCTCCAAAAAAGTGATGTCAGTGCAACTGGCCATCATGACCCACTACGATGACCGCGTGTTTGAAAACGTCAAAAAACACGACTTCGCGCTGCGGTCCGCCATCATGGACACCATGCGCATGACCACCGATGCCGACCTGGTCAAGCCCGAGTTCCGTAAAGAACTGGCGCAAAAAATTCGCGACACGATGAACACCTTACTGGAGAAGTACGAAGACTTCGGCGGCATCGAAGACGTTTACTTCACCAACTTCATCGTGCAGTGATGCACCTTGTGACCCAGCGATCGCAACGGACACCATGGCCTCTTCACTGCTGACCCAAGACGAACTGAACGTTCTGACCGAAGGCGTGACGGACGGCTCGATCCCGGTCGACACGGGCTTTAACACCACGGCGCGTGTAAAAAAACACGACCTGGCTAGCGAAGACTCCAGCCTGGGGGTGAACATCACCTCCATCGACATGATCAATGAGCGGTTCATCCGCACTTTCCGTTTGGGCCTGATGGAGATGCTGCGCACCACACCGCGCATCAACCCTCAAAGGGTCGAGATCGTGCGCTTTGGTGATTACCTCAAAACATTGAAACCGCCTTTGTCGGTGAACATGGTTCGCATGAATCCGTTGCGTGGCAACTCGCTGGTGGTGATCGACCCCACTGTGGTCTTCAGTTCACTCGACAGCTTTTTTGGCGGCTTTGGCCGTGGCGTGGGTCAACTGCCGTCTGGCAGGCTGTTCACACCTACCGAGTTGCGCATCATCAAGATGATTTTGGACGTCTTCTTTCGGTCACTGAAAGAAGCCTGGGCGCCCGTCATGGAGCTGGACTTCGAAGTGGTGAGTCAAGAGATCAACCCCCAGTTTGCGCAAATCGCTGATGAAAACGACCTGGTCATCCTGACCCGTTTTGACTCCGAAGGCAACAACGACTCACGCGGTTTTATCGATCTGGTGTATCCCTATGCCTCCCTCAAACCCGCGCGTGAGTTGCTGCGCAATCGCGTGCAAACTGGCGACGGCAACGAAGACTCCGAAAAACAATGGCATGAAGACCTGTCCACAGCCGTCGACAACGCGGCGCTGGAAATGCGTGTCTTGCTGGGCGCCATCGAATCTTCTTTCGGTGAAATCGAAAACATGCAGGCCGGTGATTTGCTGTACTTCAAGAAACCCGACAACGCCAAATTACTGATCAACGGAATTCCTGCTTTTGAAGCCCAGGTGGGCACTTTAGGCACCCAAACCGCCGTACAAATTGAGCGGGCCATCATCCCCGACGTGCAATGAACCCCACAGGACAACGACCATGAGCGATACACAAGACCAGGCTACAGACGACGCGTCCGGACAAATCAATGCCGACGTGCTGCAAAACATCACCGTCACTTTGTCGATTGAAGTGGGCCGCGCGATGATCAAAATTCGCGACCTGATGCGCTTGTCGCAAGGCAGCGTGGTCGAGCTCGACCGCATTGCAGGAGAACCCCTGGACCTGTTGGTGAACAACACCGTGGTGGCGCAAGGCGAAATCGTCTTGGTCAACGAACGCTACGGCATTCGCTTGACCCGCGTCGCACCAGCTTCTGAACGCATGAAGAATTTGTGAGTCTGTGAATGAATGCTGGTCTGACCGCAATGGAAGTGCTGCGCATGCTGGGCAGCATGGTGCTGGTGATCGCACTGCTGCTGGCCGTGCTGTGGAGCCTCAAGCGCATGCAAAAGCAAATGCTCACCTCGGGCCAACCTGGGCGCCGAATGCAGGTACTGGAAACCCTGGGCGTGGGCACAAGGCAAAAACTGGCCTTGGTCCGAGTCGGTGAACACGAAATTTTGATCAGCATCACCCCCACTCAAATTAACACCTTGGGCCAGTGGAAATTTGACTCGCACGAGGCTGACCATGTCGCGTAATTTGAAATTCTGGCTGGCAGCGATCGCGCTGTTGGCCTTACCTCTGGCGGCCGTGTCTCAAGGCCTGCCGCTGGTGAATGTGACCGGCGGCAAAGCCGGTACCCAATACAGTCTGACGCTGCAACTGCTGGCGTTGATGACGTCGCTCACCTTGCTGCCGTCTTTGGTGCTGATGATGACCGCCTTCACCCGCGTGATCATTGTGCTGTCCATCCTGCGTCAAGCGCTGGGCACCGGCCAAACCCCACCGAACACAGTGCTGGTGGGCCTGGCGTTGTTCTTGACCCTGTTCATCATGAGCCCGGTGCTAAACGATGTGTACCTCAATGCACTGGTGCCTTATATGGAAAAAGGCATGGCGTTTGACAAAGCGCTGGCCGCGGCCGAAGAGCCTTTACGCGGCTTCATGATGAAGCAAACCCGCGAAGACGATATTGCGCTGTTCATGCAAATGGCCCGCAAGGCCGATGCCATCAGCCCTGACAGCGTGCCCTTCACCACCTTGGTGCCGGCTTTCATCACCTCGGAGCTGAAAAGCGCGTTCACGATTGGCTTTTTGATCTACATCCCGTTTGTGGTGATCGATCTGATTGTCGCCAGCGTGCTGATGTCGATGGGCATGATGATGCTCTCACCGATGATGATTTCGATGCCTTTTAAATTGATGTTGTTTGTGCTGGTCGACGGCTGGAGCCTGATCCTCGGATCTTTGGCCGCCAGTTTCGTAACCTGACAAAGGGAGCTGAACATGGATACTGCTGCGGTGGTGGATTTAGGGCGCCAAGCCCTGTGGATGACGGTGCTGATCTCAGCGCCCTTGCTGGGTGTTTCCTTGATCGTCGGCTTGGTCATTGGCATCTTGCAAGCCGCCACATCGATCAATGAAATGACCTTGAGTTTCATTCCCAAATTGGCCGCATTGGCACTGACTTTGGCGGTGATTGGCAGCTGGCAGTTGACCACCTTGGTGGACTACACCCGCAGCATCTTTCAGCGCATTCCGGGCTTATTCGTTTAAGCGGATTGCCGCTGACCAGTCGCCCACCATGAACTTCGCCGCCTCTGACCTCCTTGAGCGTTTTTACACGCTGCTGTGGCCCATGCTGCGCATCTCGGCTTTGCTGATTGCGGCGCCGGTTTTTTCGCTGCGAGCACTGTCGCTGCGCATTCGCATTTTGTTGGCCCTGACCTTGACCTGGCTGGTCTACCCCTTGCACGACTGGCCCACCATCGACCCCATCTCACCGGCTGGCCTCTTGGAAATCTTCAATCAACTGACCATTGGCCTCGTGATGGGTTTGGTCCTGCAAGTTGTGACCGCAGCGATTTTGGTCGCTGGGCAATCCATCTCCAACGCGGTCGGGCTGTCAATGGCCACCATGATCGACCCCAACGTCGGCAACGTGCCGGTGATTGGCCAATTTTTACTGGTCATGTCCACTTTGATTTTTGTGGGTCTGGGCGGGCACGCCCTGCTTTTGGGCCTGGTGATTGACAGCTTTAACAGCATGCCAATTGGCAAAGGCCTGATGGGCCAAGCCGCCTGGGGGCAGCTGGTGACTTGGAGCTCGATGATTTTCTTAGGCGGCTTGCTGACCGCTTTGCCGGTCATGGTGACGCTCTTGTTCATCAACGTGGGCTTGGGCGTGGCCACCCGCGCAGCACCCAGCTTGAACGTTTTTTCATTGGGTTTCCCGGCCATGGTCATCGCCGGCTTCATGATCATGATTTTGAGCTTGCCCAGCATTGGCGCACGCATTCAATGGATGTGGCTGCAAGGCCTGACGCAAACCCGCAGCCTGGTCGGCCTGCCCTGAAGGGATGACACAGCATGAGTGCCAGTGATTCATCAGAAAAGACCGAAGAGCCGACGGCGCGCAAACTGCGCAAAGCCCGTGAGGACGGTCAGGTGGCTCGCTCCGTCGAATTGCCAGCGGCAGCCGTGACCATTTCAGCCATGATGATCATGTTCATGATCGGCGGGGTCTGGGTGGCGCGCCTGTCCAAGCAATTTGCCGCCGGCTTTACTTTTGATCGCAAAACCCTGGATTCCCCTAACCTGCTGCCTTTGGCCTTTGGCCAGCAAATGGGGGATGGTTTGCTCTTGGTCCTGCCCCTGTTGTTGCTCACCGCGGTGGTTGCCATCTTGGCCAGCGGCGCCACGGGGGGGTACTTGTTTTCCCTGCAAAGTATTTTGCCCAACTTTAGCAAACTCAATCCGGGCGCCGGATTGGCAAGAATTTTTGGCACCAAGGCCTGGGTCGAATTGCTCAAATCCATCGCTAAGTTCACCTTGATCGGCAGCGTGCTGTGGATCTTGGTGACGCGCCATTTGGGCGAGTTGCTGCACATGGGTGAAATGAGTCTGCAGCCTGCCCTGGAAGCGGCAGGTTTGCTAATCGCCGAGTCTGCGCTGTGGCTGTCTTTGTGTCTTTTGTTCATCGCCTTGATCGATGCGCCCTACCAAAAGTACGCCTTCATCAAACGCATGCGCATGACCAAGCAAGAAATCAAGGACGAGATGAAGGACATGGAAGGCAAGCCTGAAGTCAAGGCCAAGATTCGTCAGCGCCAACGCGAAATGAGCAATGCCCGCATGATCCAAAAAGTCAAAGACGCGGATGTGGTCATCACCAACCCCGAACACTTTGCGGTGGCCTTGTCTTACGACCCGGCGGGCGATGGTGCACCTATTTTGTTGGCCAAGGGCGCTGACCACATTGCCGCCAAGATTCGCGAAGAGGCCAAGCTCCATGGGATTGAAATTTTCTCCTCCCCCGCCCTGGCCCGTGCGATTTACTTCACCACCGATACCGACCGATCTATCCCCGAAGCCCTGTACTATGCAGTAGCCCAAGTGCTGGCCTATGTCTTTAATCTGGCACAGATCCGCCCCGGTGTTCAACCGATGCAACGCCCTGCACCCAAACTGCCTAAGGACATGCAGTTCGATGCAGATGGCAACTTGATCAACCCCTAAGGAGCGGACCCCATGTTCAATCTGTCGCGCCCCCTGGCACCGGAGTTGGAAGACTTTTACTTTCAGCCCGATGATCGCGAACTGGTCGACGGTTGTGTAACCGCGCTGACCCGAGATGGTTTGAATGTCGCCATCTTGTCGACCCATTCAGCCGCCCTAGAGCATTACGGCAGCTTGCTGATTGCCCGTCTGCGCAAGTTCACGCCAACCAGCAAAATTGAAGTTTATTTCCCCACCAGCTCTGACGACTTATTGGCGCGCTTCAATCAGACCCTCAAGAGCCAATCCTTGGCGCAAGCCATGCAGGGTCGGAAAAACATTTTGGCCACCCAATTCTGGGTCTTGAACAATGCCGCCGCCGTGCCCGAGCATGAGCTGCAATTGCTGGCCAGTCTGGTGCACAATTTTCCGGGCGCCAATATCCGGTTAATCTTGTTTTTGGATACGTCCCGGCAAGCCCATCCTTCATTGGCAGCTTTTGGCAAGAACATCACGCGCTGGGAAATTGCCCTGCCCCATGCCGCGCAAACCGCACAATTGATCGCGCAAGCCAAGGGCCAGGCGCAACAAAAAGCGGTGCGTGCCTTCTTAAACCGACTCAACTCATCGGAAGAGCAGCCCCTCCAAATAGCCTTGGTGAAAAAAAGATTCACCAACCCTTTTGTTCGTCGCAAGCCCAGCATGGCTGAAACAGTACCCCGCACCGGCAGCGTGAAATGGCTGAAGGCGGCCCAATGGGGTGCGGCCGTCTTTGCACTCCTGGCCGCTTGTACGGTTTTCATGTACTGGCTGACCCCTTCATCCTTCCAGTTTCTCAGCGCAGCCCCGTCAACAGAGACCCAGGACGCCAAGGCGGCCAGCAACTCGGTCCAAGGCAAAACCACTGACAACAAAAAAGTCGCCAAAGCCACCGAGGTCAAAACTGCTGAAACATCCAAAGCGGCGCCCGTGACCAGCGCCGCCGACCCTTTGGACGAGTTGCCCAGCGAAGCCGCCGCGGGTCAAGCCTGGGCTAAGAAATTGCCCCCCGACAGTTACGTGGTGCAACACCTGGCCTTGCCCGTCTTTAAAAATGTCATCGCCTGGCAACAAGCCAATCCCAAATTGCTTGAGGCTCATATTGTGGCCATCTACAAACCGGGCGAGAAGCTAGCTCAATTTGCGCTGGTGTCTGGCCCGTTCAAATCCAGAAGCGCCGCCATCGAGTTCACCCAACAACCCCAAATCCCGCGCCTGGCTTTGGCCACTCCGTCACCCCTGTTGACCGAGCGACTCAGCCCGCGTGACAGCAAACCCAAAGAGGCGCGTCGATGACCGAAGAACAAGACATCATTTCGAGTGGCACCCCTCACGAAGTCCATCTGGCCGAGGGCAGCCATACCGCCGTGCATAAAACCGCCACGGCCATGGAGCCGACCATACGCAACACCTCAGCCAACCCCGATGAAACCGTGGAACTGATTTCGTCGCAAGACGTCATCAGCCACAGCCAGGTCGATGAAGCCAGAGCAGCTCGCGCGGCAGGCTTCACCGAAGAAACCCGCAAGGCGAGTGCCGGCGCCTGTGCTGTTGACACTGCGGTCGACGAGACGCAAGTGATCCACATGGAAGAAGAGATCGAACGGCCCGATCGCATGGTGAATGAAGACACCACCGTACAACCGCATATCGCTCACCCCATGGCATTGCCCCTTGACCAAGTAATGAGCGATTTGCCCTCGCTGGACTTGCAAACGCCAGCAGCTGTTTCGGACGCGGAGAGTGAAACCCCCTCCACGGCCCCGCCAGTGGTCGATGAACCCACCGCCACCACTCAAGAAACGTCGACTCAAGCCGATACTTCATTGCCAGAGGTTGAAGTCGCGGCGCCCGCCGAGTTCATGGCAGAAATGAATTTTCCGGCCCGGGTCGTGAAATTGAAAATAGCCAACGACCAAATCCGCGGGCAAATTGAAAAACTGGAGAAGCCTCTTTTTGCCCCCATTCCAGTCGCCGCGCCGGCTGCTGCTAAGGGCAAAGAAAAAGAAGCCGCTAAAAAGCCCGCCAAAGGCCATTGACCCCCAACCGGACTGTCCACCATGACCGAACATACCTCTCACCCCAGCGCTGAAAAAGACCACGCCGCCCCAGCCGCTGCGCACCAAGACGCTGCAGCAACAGAAAAGCAACAACTCGGTGACGCTGAAATTCAGGACATCAAACAAACCGTCATGGATTCAGGTGATTTAGCCAACCGTGCGGCCTTGTTGGCCACCACTGCCACGGCCGATTTGCGCACCATCACGCAGCAAGTTGCGCTCAACATGGCCAAGCAACAAAAACAAACGCTGATGCTGTTTGGCATTGCCGGTGGTCTGATGGTCATTGCGGCCTCCATTTTTGGCGCCATGGCATTCTCGCTGTCCGGTCGGGTCAAGCAACTCGATGCGATGGTCACGGTGGTCGGCAAACGCGTGGGTGATTTAGACAGCTCCATGGAATTGGTGGGCTCCGTCAACGAAGCCCTGCAAGAATTGGTGGGCAAACAAGAAGGCATCGCCGCAGCCCAATCCAAAATGGATGGCCGTTTAGAAGACATGGCCAAAAAAGCCGAAGAACTCGCTGCCAAAGCGGCAGAAAAGCCGCCCGAAAAGGCCACCGCCAAAGCGGGCCCAGCCGACCCGGCCTTGTCCAAGCAAGTGCAAAGTCTCGATGGCCGATTGCAAGCGCAAGCGGCCGCGCTCAAATCCATCGCCACGCACTTGCAAACCATTCAAGGCTCAGTGGGTGATGCAGGCGGACTGCGCAAAGAAATGGAAGCCGTCGCTAAGATGCAACGCGAGCGCCAAGCCAGTGACAATGCCGCTGCAGCCGCAGCTGCGGCCGCCATCAAGCAACGTGAAAAGATGGTGCAGTTCCCTCGAGCTTCGGCCAACGACGCGCCATTGGCATCGCCCAATGCCATGGGCACAGCGAAATAAGAGGCATGGGAGCGGGACTCCGCGGCGAGTCTTCGCTGGCTCGCCCGCTTTCAGACCCGTTTAAGCAACCGCAGAGACGTTCAGAACGCCCTGGCGCAAGTCGTACTTGTTGAGTTTTTCAATCAAGGTGGTGCGCTGCAAGTTCAGCAAGCGTGCGGTTTGAGACACATTGCCCGAGGTCCGCCCCAGTGCTTGCACAATCAAGTCACGTTCAATCTCTGCCAAGCGGTCTTTCAGAGAAATTCCTTCGGTGGGTAAATTCTCTAGGCCTTGCGCCAACATGATGATGTCCTCCACCGGATTGCTTTCCAACTCGTCTTCCAAACTGGGCATCGCCGCACTGAAGATCGAGGTCACCTTGGGCGGCTTGGCTGCCATCGGCTTGAGCGCTGTGGCTGGGTTCTCGCAGCGCTCGGCCTGCATCTGAGCCAAACCGCGAGGCAGCAAATCCGCGGGCACCGAGCTCAAGTTCAAGGTCTGGCCCGCAAACAAGGTGCTGAAGCGGTCGACCAAATTGGACAACTCTCGCACATTGCCCGGCCAGGCGTAAGACTGCAAAGCCTCGAGAAAGTCGTCACTGAAACCAATCGGCTGGGCCTGATTTTGCACACACAAGCGGGAAAAGTGCGTCAGCAACTCTGGCACATCGTCTGGGCGCTGGCGTAACGCTGGTGTTTTCAAAGGCAACACGTTCAAGCGGTAATACAAATCTTCGCGAAAGCGACCGGCTTCAATGTGGGCTTCCAGATCGCAATGCGTGGCGGCTACCACGCGCACATCTACATGCACGGGCTTCAAGCCGCCAACGGGATCAACGGTGCGCTCTTGCAAGACACGCAGCAACTTGACCTGCATGTCCATCGATAAATCGCCAATTTCATCCAAAAAGATGGTGCCACCATGGGCCAACTCAAAGCGCCCAATGCGGTCGTTCATGGCGCCGGTGAAAGCGCCTTTGCGGTGACCAAACAATTCGCTCTCTATCAACTCTTTCGGAATCGCGGTGCAATTGATCGGCACAAAGTTGCCGCCTGCACGATTCGATTCATCATGCAAGGCCCGCGCCACCAACTCTTTGCCCGTACCACTTTCACCCGTGATCAACACGGTCGCGTTCGAGTTCGCCACACGGGAAATTAAATCCCGAATGGCTTGCGCTGCTTCGCTGGCGCCTTTGAACGATGTGATTCGGTGTGGTTTGGACATGAATGCGCAGGGTTTTTTACTTCATCAACTTTTTCAATACATGGATGTATCTGACTGAATTTAAACACAAATTAACAAAAACACCAACATCACCACTTTCGCCAAAAATTGCAGTTGCATTCCCACAACAATTAAAAAACAGTCGAAACCAGTCCTTTTCAGCCTCAAGTTCAGCCACATCAGACCGAATCAGAGGGTGAAGGACTTGGTGTCCTGCATGCTAAGGAAGCAATATGAACCGATTTTTTACAGCCTGCCTTGCGGCAGGCCTGATCCTTTTGACCGGATGCAAATCCATCAACATCGCCGCCACCAAGCCTGCTGAAAATGCCAACATGCTGGCCCCGTTGGTCGAAAAACGGGAAACCCTGACTGCCACCGGCTATGCCGTGGTGAGCGTGCAAAACCACCGCAACCCGGCGCAGCAAAGACTGATGGCGATCCGCGCCTCCAAACTTGACGCCTATCGAGCCCTGACGGAACAAGTTTACGGCCAACAAATTGACGCCACCTCCACCGTGGCCGACATGACCGTGACCAGCGACAGCTTTCGCGCCAAAGTCGAAGGCGTGATCTACGGCGCTATCTTGGTAAGCATCACCCCGGTGGGCGAAGACACTTACGAAACCACGTTGTCGCTGGACAAAAGCGTGGTTCAAGACCTGCGTACGCTTTACCTGGGCCAAATCACGGCCCGCAGCCGCTAACTTCAGCGCTGACCTCACCCGATTGCCGTCACCATGAAACGCCTGCTGCCTTGGTTCACCGCCTGCGCCTTGCTGTGCGGCTGGGGCCTGGGCTGGGCACAAACCGCCAAAGTGAGTTTGACCGCGCAAGAACGTCTGGACGCGATTCGTCACAGCCTGGTGGAAACGGCTTTGCAAGGCGCCACCCAAGTGCGCAGTACCCAGTGGCTCGACCAACAGGGTCAACTGCGAGACGCCAGCAGCTTTCGCTCCGGCATGGAAGTTCGCGGCGTGCAGGTGCGGTCCTACTCGCGCGACAGTGCGGGCAATGTACAAGCTCAGTTGAGTAGCCCCAACGCCAGCAAAGACCTGACACGCAATCCCAGCAACTCGGCCAGCGTGGTGGACGACAGCTGCAAGCCCCAAACCTTGCGCCATGTGCTGGGCTTGACCACGGTGTTTGAGGCGGGCACCTCGGCGGCAATCCAAAAGCAAGTGCGGCAACAAATCACCGCCCAATGGCTGTCGGCTTCTGATGGCGCTTGGCGCATGGTGGAACTGAACGTGGTAACCCCTGTGCTGTCCACAGGTGCGTTGACCAGCTCTTACGAACAGGCTCTGACGCGCGGCAGCACCCAGCAACTGCCATGGGCGGCAACTTTACGCGTAAGTGCCAAAACCCAGGAGTTGAAAACCTGGGAAAAAATCGCTGGACGCAGTGCGCACCATGCCGAAATAACCTTGGAGTTGGCGGTGAGCGGTGCGCAAGATGCCAGCGGCCAAAGCAAGCAATTTCAAGCTTCGCAAAGCCTGAACCTGCCTCTGAAAAATACCGATTGGGCCAGCACAAGTCTGGATGACGCCGGCGCTGCCCAATTGCAGCAAGTTGGACGCTTGTGGGGCGATCGTTTGGGCCAATGGATTGGTTGTGACCCCTTGCAGCCCCAAGTGACCCAGCGTCGTGCCAACCAGGTGCAAATCAATGCCGGCGGCTTGGCGGGGGTGCGCCCCGGAGACGAATGGCTGCTGGCCGATCCTAAAGCTTTTCCGTCACAAGTGGTCGGCCCTTCTTCGGCCGCACTGCTGCTGGCCAAGGTGGTGGAAGTAACCCCTCATCATGCCCAACTCGCTGTCCTTGCAGGTCCTGCCGATGCCGTCCAAACTCATTGGCGCGCCTGGCCGGCCGAATCACTGAACCG
Organism: Comamonadaceae bacterium; assembly: GCA_947452785.1. Classification (GTDB taxonomy): domain Bacteria; phylum Pseudomonadota; class Gammaproteobacteria; order Burkholderiales; family Burkholderiaceae_C; genus Limnohabitans_A. The sequence goes on from CANGDZ010000010.1 coordinate 26,664, forward strand.
ATAAACCGGAACTCCCCCATGATCCGAAATTTTCCACGCCTGAATACGGTCTGCCTGCAATGGTTGGCCGCTGCCTTGTGCACACTTACACTCAACGCCAGTGCGGCTACGGCCGCGCCCGAACCCAACGCGACTGCAGCTACGACTTACACCACCAAAGCCGGCGACACGGTGGAGCGCCTGCTGAAAAACGCCATGCCCGACAGCCCACTGAACCCCGGCTTGCTGCGCAAAGCCTTGGCCGAGGCCAACCCCAACGTGGTCACCGGTAAAGCAGGACAAAAATTCAAAGCCGGCACGGCCATTAACTTGCCTGAGCACAGCACGCTGGTGCGCAACACCTTGGAGGCTTTTGTGCCCCCAGGTTCCGAAGGATTTTCACGGAGCGGCAACAGCGCCAGCGACCCCGCATCGCGCCGGCACTGGATCCGGTACCCTTGATCACCGGCGCCGACGCGCTCGGCCTGCCCGGACGGGTGAACCCTCTTTTCTTAGAGGGCCCCCTGCTGCCGATTGAGACCCCGGTCGCCAAAGAGCTGCAACTGCGCGATGGACAAGTCGTGCAAGCCACCCTGCGCTTGAACGGTGGACAACCCGAATTGATGCTGCGCGGGCGCATCATCAACACGCCGATGTTGATGCTCGGTCACCTGGCCCCCACCGTGTGGATGAAAGTGGTGCAAACCCCGCAAGGCGGCTGGGCCCTGCAGCCCACCAAAGAGCCACCGACCCCAGCCTTGCAGGCGGTGACGCCCTTGTCGCCGCCCATGACGCCGTCGTTGTCGCAAGTGGCCAGCATGCCGCCTGCCCTGCTGCCCTCGGTCTATTCACGAATGGCCAATTTGCTGTTCAGACCGCCGGGGCCGTCGGACGTGACCCAGTTGTTTCGGCCCGGCACGCTGGATGCGTTGCTCAAGACCTTGGCGCGCCCCGACCTGCAGGCACAGTGGCGAGGCATGCAACTGTCCATGGCACAAATTACACCTGAAGCCATCTCGCGGGCTTTGGCCAGTGCCTTGGGCGCTGAAGTCTGGCTGTCCCGCGGCCAGTCTGCGCCCACCAGCGACCCCAAGCTCTTGTTGCGCAAACTGATACAGGCCCTGCAGTCAACAGACAAATCAGCCAACTCGCTGCGCTTGGTGCAGAGCGACGAGCCCGACGACCTCGTTCAAACCCTGAGCGCTGGCCAGCGCGACAGCGACACGCCGCCCGCCACTTTTGCCCAGTTACAGCATGCCTTTGAGGAAATGGAATCGGCCCAAGTGCAAGCGGTGCAAGCCCAGGCCCAGCGCGAAGTGCTGTTTCGCATGACCCTGCCCTTTGTAGACGCGGAACCGGTGGAACTGGTGTTTCGCCGCGAGCCGCGCAACAGCGATCAACTGCCCCTGCTCACGGTGAATGTGCATTCACGCAGCGAAGCCTATGGGCCGGTCTGGCTCAAGACCCAGCTCGAAGGCAGCCAACACATTGACCTGACGATGTGGGCTGAAAAAGCTGACGTGGCCAGCACCGCCCGGCAACGCAGCAGCGAGCTCGGCCAGCAACTGCAACAAGCCGGGCTGACCATGCGCAGCTTTCAAATTGTGCACGGTGCGCGCCCCGTGGCCCCCGCCGACTTCACGCCTACAGGCCGCGGCCTGGTGGTGGACATGTCGGCGTAAGTGAAAAATCAGCACAGCATGAGGCACGCATGAGCAGTTATCACCGCAAAGCCGTCGCGCTGGCCTATGGCCGCAACCCTGTGCCAGTGGTCGTCGCCAAAGGCGAAGACGAATTGGCCATTCAAATGCTCGAAGAAGCGCAGCGTCAAGGCGTATTTGTATCAGAAGACCCTCAGCTGCTGGCCTTGCTCAGTCGTTTGAATGTGGACCAGGAAATTCCGCCCGAACTTTATACGGCGGTGGCGGTCATCTTGTCTTGGGTGTATTGGCTCAAGGGCATGCGCCCGGGCGACGAAAAGAAGAATCAAACCTCTTGATTCAGACCTCTTGGTAACCCCGACCTCTGCCGTATCGGGCCATTTGGCCTAGCCGGTCATAAACTTCAACGGGGCTGCTGGCATGCCCCGCGCTCAGACTGCGCAAGGCACCGCGAATGGCATCGAGTTTGCGCTCAATCAGCACGGCGTTGCGCCTGTGCATGTCCTGGCAGTCCACCAAAATTTCTTTCACATCTTGCCAATCCGGGTTGGCTTGCAAGGCCTCGCTGTCTGGGCAAATTCGCGCCAACTCGGCAAGCAAATCTGTCTTGGCGGTTTGCAATTGCTCAAAGCGATCCAGGTCCTGCACTTTCAAGGCCTCAAACTCCAAGGCCAACAACTGCTGCAGTTGTTCGGCCACGGGCAAGGCCAGCGCTTGCGTAGCTGCCTCTGCGTTCAAATGACCTGATTCACTCATGCGAGCTTATTCTTGAATCATTTGCTCGATCGCATGAAAGCTCTCGGCAATGCGTCGGGGATCCAGCGGATACATGCCATCTTCAATGGCTTTCTTGATCGACTCCACCTTGGCACGGTCAAAACCAGGCTGATCGGCCACGCGCTTTGTCACATTAGACAGATGCAATTGATCTGCGCCCGCTGTTTTGGGCTTGGCGGCCACGGCGGCAGGGTCCAGCCCCGCATTTTCGCGAGCGATCACACCCAATGCGGCTTTGCTGTCTGTTTTGGACGCAGAACCACGCGCGCCACTGTCTGGCGCAGGGCGCCTCACATTGTTATAAATTCCATCGGTCATGGCTTGCTCACTTTCTTATCCTATGCCGGAATGCCGGCTGGGTATTACTGCAGCTTTTAAGACTGGTCATCCTTAGTATCGGCACATCCCGAAAAAACTTGAGAAAAGAAATGATTTATTTTGCTTTACAGACCTTTGACCGCGTTCGGGCCGGTCACCACGCCAGACATATTACGGCCTGACTCGGTATTTTTCAACTTGACCTGCTCGCCCATGCGGCCATCTTGCAAGGCCTCGACACGCACCCGAATCTGAAAATCCGCGCTATTGCCCACCGTCATCATCACCTGCTGGCCCATTTTGACCAGCACAGCACGTCGAATATCATGCGTTCGCACCGGCGTACCCGCTGGCAAGTCACGCACCAATTCGGCCATGGTCGCGTCTTGGAGCGAAGTCAACTGCGTGGCATCCACCTGCCCGTTCACCGGCGCTGGGGCGTCCACCTCCTGCAGCATCTCGGGCATCAGCACCGTGCCGCGTTGCTGCAACTGTCTAACCACCACCATTTTCGTAGCAGGCCCTGATGCGGCAGCGCCAGATCGCGCTGACCCGCCCGAGCCGACCGACAAGATTCTCAAATACACCTGCCACAAAGGTGTCACATTCACATTTTGCGCCGCCGACCCGGCCACTGCTGGGCAACGCACGCGGACCGTTTCACGCGAAGCAAAAGGGTGGTCAATCCACAACACCCGCTCGCAAGGCAATACCTGCAAACGGTTGTCCATGGGGGCAATTTGGACTTCGTCCGGGCTGCCACCACTGGTTTGGGCCATCCATTGACGTACTTGAGCCTGCATTTTCTCTGCCGGCGTGGCGCTTGCTGACGCCGCATCGCTCGTACCTTTTCTGGTCGTACTCACTGTGTCGACCCCAGATGCCGCAACTTGAGGTGCAGGCGTCGCAGCCCAAGCCATCCACGCCCAACCCCATACTGCAACCAGGCACAGCATTTGCATGGTTTTGGCAGGTGTTGAAGTTTTGACACGCGGTTTGAACATACTCTGAACACGCAAAAATAATGCCATGCGCCTCGATGACGCCCTCTCGCCCACCCCGATACTGACACCCAGCTCAGCCGGGGACAGTGCGGCCGCCGGCGACGCGGCAGCCAGCGCATCGAGCTCAGGCTTCAAGCAAGCCTGGAACGACGTGCAGTCGGTGCGCACCGTCCAGGCGGGGGACAACTTGGTGAGCATTGTGCGACAGCACGCCCAAGCACAAGGCGTGAACCTCACAGACTCGCAAACCTACCGTTACGCACAGAGCTTGGCTACTAGCAATGGCATGCCCAATGCCAACCGCATATACCCCGGCCAACAACTGAACATGGGAGCCCTGACGGCCCAATGGCAAGAACCCGGGGTAGAACGGAGCCCAACCCTGAACAGCGATTCAAGCAACACCCCAACCAGCCTCACTGCGGCCAACGCGCCGCCGCCGTCCACGGCGTCCGTGCTTTCGGCCAAAATCGCGCAGCGCCCGGCACAACCCTCTAAACTGCCTCACGCATTTTCCGCCGCTGTGCCCAACCGAGCCAGCAACGCCACCATTCCCAAAAGCAACCCGCAAAGCAGCACCAGTACAGGTGGCAATACAGGTGCAAGCATTTTGGGCGCGCCCAACCCGGTGCTGGACAAGACGCTGGACCGTGCGGTCAGCAAAGGTTTTATCCCTGCCAACGAAAAACAAGCGGTCTATCAAAAAGTCTTACAAATGGCCAACAAGCATGGCTTTGCACCCGATGACTTTGCACGCATGACCTTGATGGAAAGCGATGGCATGAACCCCAAGGCCAGCAACCAACGCTGCCATGGCATTATCCAGTTCTGCGACGGCCCGGCGCGAGGCGCCGCTGCCGTGGGCATGGCCAACAACCCCAAATCGATTTTGGGCTTGAGCGTCTATCAGCAACTGCATTTGACCGACACCTACCTGCAAAAAGCCGGACTGAACAAACAACAAGGCAGCGTACCGCTCGACGATTTGTACCTGTCCGTCTTGCAGCCTTCTGCACGCAGCGAGACCCGTGCTGATGCGCCCTTGGGCATTCCGGGCAACCAAGCCGGGGCCTTGTACAACGACAAAACCACGAGCAACACCATCACGCGCCAGTCACTGATTCGCGGCTTGGTGCAAAACGCACAGCGCGTGCTGGGCCTGGATCGCGCTGATGTCAAACGCCCTGAAAATCGGGCGCAAATAACGGGCGAGCCTTTGATTCAAAACGCTCCTCAAGCCGCTTCTGCCGCAAGCACGTCGAGCACATCACGCGTGCAAACGCAAAGCGGTGCAAGCTACGCATCGTTAGATTCGACGACCAAACAATTGCGTTGACTCAAAAGCGGCAAACCCAGCGGCAACACCTTGCCGCTGCACACAGTTTGCCGCCGGCACGTGCAACTATTAATGCCTAGAAATACCTCAAACACCATGGCACGGCTTTTGCAATCGACCTGGTAAGGCGGAACTTGAGTGCGCCGAGTGTCGATAAACCGGCAATGTGAAAAACAGCCCCACTACCCAACATGGAGGTGATTGCGATGAGTATTTTTGATACAGCCCTGAGCACCCATGCCAAGTCGTTGAACGCGCGCAGTCAGCGCGTGGAGTTGCTGGCGCAAAACATTGCAAACGCCGACACGCCCAATTTCAAAGCCCGTGACGTCGAGTTCAAAAAAGTCTTCCGAAGTGCTTCCGAAGACACGATGCAAACCACCCACGGCCAACACATGGCCTTGCCCATCGATGAAAACTCCGACGGCACGATGTACCGCATCCCTTTCAACGTGGCCTTTGACGGCAACACGGTCGAACTGAACGTGGAGCAAGCCCAATACGGTAAAGCAGCGGCGGAATACCAAGCCACCGTGAACTTTTTGCAAGACGAAATCAGTGGCTTGCGCAAAGCCCTGCGCGGAGAATAACCATGTCACTGGACAATATTTTTGGCATCGGCGGCTCTGCCCTGAACGCCCAAACCGTACGCATGAACGCCGTGGCTTCCAACCTGGCCAACGCGGGTACCGTAGCGGGCTCTGATTCTGAAGCTTTTCGCGGCAAACGTGCCGTGTTCAAGGCCATCATGGCCGATCAATTGAACGGCAACAGCAACGAGAACAACAAAGGCGGCGTCAAAGTGACCGAGATCACCGATGACCCGTCACCCATCAAACGCATGCACGACCCTGGCAATCCGCAAGCCGACAAAGACGGCTATGTCTATTTGTCTAACGTGAATGAAATGACCGAGATGGTCGAAATGATGGCGGCCAACCGCTCTTACCAAAACAACGTCGAAGTGATCAATACCGCCCGTCAACTGATGATGCGCACCCTCGACATCATCAAGAGCTAACGCAGAAAGTAAGTCATGGCCAATCTAAACATGCTCAACGCGGCAACGGCAGTCACTTCAGCCACCAACCCCACGTGGAGCAGCTCGGTGCCGTCCAGCATCAAGACCACGGCGCAAGCCGCCAACGATGCCTTAACCGCCAAGACCGGCCAGTCCGGCATGGGTCAAAAAGACTTTTTGACACTGTTTACCACCCAGTTGAAGAACCAGGATCCTTTGGACCCAGTGAAAAACGAAGCCTTTGTGGCGCAGCTCGCGCAGTTCTCGCAACTCGAAGCCACCACCGGCATGGCCACCAGCCTGAGCGACTTTGTTACCAGCCAAGCCGGTCAACAAATCACCTCCAGCTCCAACCTGATTGGCAAGAAAGTTTCTGTGCCCGACGGCCCAGCCCAACTGACGGCGGGCACGCCCGTCGAAGGCATTATCAACCTACCGACTGGCGCCGACGGCGTGCAGTTTCAGGTGTTTGATGACAAAGGCGGTTTGGTTAACACCCAGGTGCTGGGCGCACAAACCGTAGGCGATCTCAAATGGGCGTGGAACGGCGCCGACGATACCGGCAACGCCTTGCCCGACGGCGTGTACCGCTTCAAAGCCACCGCAGTGAGCCAAGGCAAAACCACCACCCCATCGGTCAGCACCATGGCCTCGGTGGTAGGTGTCAGCCAGGCCTCCGACAAAACCGTGCTGCTGCAAATTTTAGGCGGCAAGACCGTCAAGTTGGCTGACGTCACCCGCATCGACGGCTAATCCGTACCACCGAATTCAACCCGTACCTCTTAGCGATACCAGGAGCCATACCCCATGTCTTTCTATACCTCCCTCACCGGCCTGAACGCCGCCACCGCCATGTTGGGCGTGACCTCGAACAACATCTCCAACGTGGGTACCACGGGCTTCAAGCGCTCACGGGCTGACTTTGGCGATATTTTTGCCACCTCGCCACTGCAAAAAGCCTCGTCCACCGTCGGTCAGGGCGTGTCCTTGAAGCAGGTGAGCCAGGAGTTCAGCCAAGGTAACATTTCATTCTCGTCCAACGCACTGGATTTAGCTGTGACCGGTGACGGTTTCTTCCCCATGCGCTCGGCCGACGGTTTGCAAGAAACCTACACTCGTAACGGCTCGTTCTTGCTGAACGAACAGTACAACGTGGTGAACTCGGCTGGCCAACGACTCATGGCGGCAACGGTGGACTCGACCGGTAGCGCCAACGTCAACGACCGCGTGGTCCTGACCATTCCCCAAAAGACTTCGGGCGAAGCCAAACAAACCTCGCAAGTATCCCTGGGTTTGAACTTTCCGGCCGACGCCAGCGTGATCACCGCCTCGTTCAATCGCACCAACCCCGCGACATACAACAAGAGTACGGCGTTTACCGTGTATGACGCCGGTGGTAACGGCTACTTGGCCACGGTGTATTACGTCAAAACCAAAAACGCCGACTCCACCAGTCCGACCAACACCTGGCAAACCCATGTGTATGTGGGCGAAGACCAGGTGAACGCCTCGCTGCAACAAGCCACCGACAGCAACAACCAAAAACTCTACGTCAACCAATACGGTCAATTAGCCCCCTACAGCCAAGTCAAAGACGAGTTGACGACCGCCAAAACCGAATTGTTCTCGCTGAACGATCTGACCGACAAGCGCTCTTCGGCGCCATCGAGCATTGCGGGCACACCCGTGACGCAGTTCGACTTCAGTAATGGCGTCAACTTCAAAACCCTGAACACTGTAGATACAACGATTTCAACCGATTTAAAAACACTGTTCCAAGTGGACATCGACGGCTCGGGCAACCCCGTTAATATCGATTTGAGCTACCTGGCGACTACCGATAAAAAAATCACGGGCTCTGACCTTGCCGCACAAGTCACCAACCAATTGAATCAAAAATTCGGTAGTGGTTGTTATTTTGATTTGACCGACGTAAACAGCCGAAAATTCAAAATTGCAGACAGTCGATTGGCAGAGGTCACCACGGATACCAACACCGGCATTGTCACCACCACCGACACCTACCTGGACATCAATCTGACCCCTGGCAACGATGGCTTGCCCACCAACGCCAAAGAGACCACGATTGACCAAATGGTCAATGCAATTCAAGCTCAATTGAATACAGCCGACACGACTGGCGCGACTGCTAATGGCGGCGTTAGCCCCATCACCGTCAGCTACGACTATTCAACGTCCAGCTTTAAATTCATCGACGGCGTCAACACCCTGAAGCTGAAAACAGCGCCCGACCAGTTGAAAAACGATGTTTTCAAATTGGCCCCCACGCCGGTGGTTCTGGACACCAATGGCCATTACGACGCCAAAGTCATTCCCAATGGTTTAGCAATGCGCCTCCCGTCCGAGCAACGCTTTGGCATGGCCATGACCTACGACTCGGTCAACAAGGTATTCAGTCTCAAATCGGGCACCACTGGCGATAACTCCAGCCTTGCTGTGACTGGCGTGGTGGCGAACTCCATGGGCGCACAGATGTTTGGCTTTGCAGCCGATGCCGCTTCAACCGATACCCCCAACAATTACGTAGCCACCTCCAAAGTGGCTTTGCGCGGCACACCCTCAACGCCTGCAACCGCGTTGGGTACCACACCACTGAAAAACATTTCCAACAACTTCGCTGTCGACGAGACCAACAACAAATTCATTGTGACGGTCGACGGTGTTAAAGGGACTGTGGTCATCCCCGTGAGTGCCAGCTACTCCTTGGACTTGTTCAAGGCTGAACTGCAAAAAGGCATCAATGCCATGGGTGGCAACACCGACACAGGCTCGCCCCTGTCGGTCAACGGTGTGAAAGTCGCCTATGACGATACGAACAAACGTTTCACGTTCACCAGCGGAACGACGGGCAACAACTCTTTCATGAAAATTTCAGGCAGCGCCGACTGGGGCCTGGACCAAGTGGAAGCCGCACGTGGAGCGGATTCCACCTGGATCAAACCGACCCAACACAAAGATGTGGTGGCAGGTGTGTCGCAACCGAAATACATTGACGGTCAAGGTATTGAAACCACCAGTGGCGACGGTTACACCACGTTGCCCGCCTGGTCCCCGGTCTACCTGAGCAAAGGCGAGTTGACCTTCAGTACCGGCGGTAAATTGGTTTCTCCTATCCAAGGCACTCAGTTGGAGCCCGTGTACCTCGCCGGTGGTAAGGGTGTTTTGACCATCAACGTCAATTACTCCGCCTCTACCCAATACACCTCGCCCTTCGCCGTATTGTCGCAATCGCAAGATGGCGCCCCCGAAGGTGACTTGGTCGGTGTGACCATCGGTAACGATGGCTTGGTCAGTGCTTCTTTCTCCAACGGTACTCAAAAGTCTTTGGCCAAAATCTTGTTGGCCAACTTCTCCAGCCCGGTCGGTTTGCGTCAGATGGGTGACTCCACCTTCTTGGCCTCTGCCGCCTCGGGCAAAGCCACATTGGGTAACGCGGGTTCTGCCGGCTTCGGCACCTTGCGCGCCGGTGCCACCGAACGTGCCAACGTCGACTTGACGCAAGAGCTGGTCGACTTGATCACCGCGCAACGTAACTTCCAGGCCAACGCCAAGGCGATCGAGACTTCGACCACCATGACGTCCGCCATCATCAACTTGCGCGCCTAAACGCCAGTAAGTTCAGGAGCCTGACATGGACCGTTTAGCCTTTAACGCGGTGGCCAACATCAACGAGCAACGTGTTGCCCGTCAGATGACCACCAACGAATTGGCCAACGTCTCCACGCCCGGCTTCAAGCGCAGCTTTGAAGCCGCCATGAGACCGGTCCAGGTCGAAGGTCCCGGTTTTGTAACCCGGATGCAGCCCCGATCGGAAACCACCGACAACATCAACCTCAAGCCGGGTACTCAGATGGCCACAGGAAATGACATGGACATTTCCCTGAGTGCACAAGCCGTGATGGGCGTGACTGCAACTGACGGTACCTTGGCCTTTACGCGCCGAGGCGATTTGAAATTGACGGCGACTGGCGCTTTGGAAAACGGAGCCGGTCATTTGGTGCGCGGACAAGGCGGAGGGGCTATCACCGTGCCGCCAGGATTTCGCGTGACCATCAACGATGATGGTTCGGTCTATGCGACCAATCCGGCTCAAGCCGGACCTCCAGTGCCTGTGTTAATTGATCGCATCTTGATGCGCGATGCCAGGCAAACAGCTTTAGACCGTCGAATGGACGGTCTGTTTCAGGTGATGGGAAAACCACCTGGCACGGACATTGCTGCTGTTGCTGGCGTACCTTTACCGTCATTGACCTCCAAAGTTCTTGAGGGCAGTAACGTGAATGCGCTGGAAGTGATGGTCAAGTTGATGGAACAAAGTCGCAGTTTTGAACAACAAGTGAACGTCATCAAGCAAGCCAAAGACGCCGACGAATCCGGCGCAAGCATGATGAAGCCGGCGTAATCGCCGCTGAATGACAAGATAACAGGAGCACCAAAATGGATGCATCGATGTGGGTAGCGAAGACGGGTCTGGATGCGCAGCAAACGCGCATGAACGTCATCTCGAACAACTTGGCCAACGTCAACACGACCGGTTTCAAGCGCGATCGCGCGGTATTTGAAGACCTGTTGTACCAAAACATTCGTCAAGCTGGTGGCCAAACCGGCGCCAACACTCAAGCACCGACTGGTCTGATGCTGGGTACCGGTGTGCGCGTTGTCGCGACCGAAAAAATGCATGCCCAAGGCAATATGGTCAACACCCAAAACCCGCTGGACATTGCGATTGCGGGAGAAGGTTATTTTCAAATTGCGCAGCCTGATGGCACGATCGCCTACTCGCGTGATGGCAACTTCAAACTCTCCAACACCGGACAATTGGTCACATCTAGCGGCATGCTACTGCAACCGGCTATCACCATTCCCAACACCGCATCGAGCGTCACGGTGGGCCGCGATGGCACGGTGTCCATCGAGCTGGCTGCAGGCGGCGCACAGGTCTTGGGGCAAATTCAAATTGCCCGCTTTGTGAACCCCGGTGGTTTGCAGTCCATGGGGCAAAACATGATGAAAGACACCCCAGCCAGCGGCTTGCCTCAAGTGCTGCAACCCGGCGTGACCGGCGCAGGCACCTTGATGCAAGGCACGCTGGAAGCGTCAAACGTGAACGTGGTGGAAGAAATGGTGAACATGATCGAGACGCAACGCGCCTACGAGATCAACTCTAAAGCCATCTCTGCCGTCGACGGCATGCTCAAGTTCATCAACAACAACATGTAAGAGCGGCCCCATGAAGTTGTTCCTCACCCTGTTATCGGTTTTGCTGGTGTCCGCTTGCTCGGTGTTGCCACCGCAACAACTCACACATTCAACCGGCTTCGAGCCGGTATTACCACTCGAAAAACAAGCCGAACGTGTGCCCACGGGTGGCATCTATGTCAGCCGTCAAAGCGACAGCTGGTTTGGTCGGGGACGCAATTTTCAGGTCGGTGATGTGATCACCGTGCTGCTCAACGAGTCGACCCAAGCCGCTCGCACCCAAGGCTCAGACTTGAGCCGCGCCACAACCAACGACGTCCTTACCCCGGCGCTGCAGTCCAAAACCGCCGCACGGTTGGGCAGCCCCATTGGCTCCGTCATCGGTGCCATGAAGCTCGACGGCAGCACCATTACCAGCAAAGGTACCGGCAAAGCCGACCAAGAAGCCAGCCTGACTGGCTCGGTCGCGGTCAGCGTGGTGAGCGTCCTGGCCAACGGCAATCTGGTTTTGCGCGGCGAAAAACAATTGGCCTTGACCGAAGGATCCGAGATCATTCAAGTGGCCGGCATCATTCGCCCTGAAGATGTTTCCGCGGTCAACACGGTGCAATCGCGCCGCTTGGCCAATGCCCAAATTTCATACCGTGGTTCCGGCGATTTAGCCTCCACCGCCAAAGCAGCTTGGGGCACCAGTGCCCTGATGAAGCTCTGGCCTTTCTGAACTTGAAGATTCACTGAAGTGCACACCATGAAACTATGGCTGATCACCCTGGCAACCTGGCTCTTAGCCTGTTTGCCGGCCCACGCCGATCGCATCAAAGACTTGACCGAAGTGGCTGCCATGCGCAGCAACCAACTGATTGGTTACGGTTTAGTGGTGGGCTTGCAAGGCACAGGCGATGGAGCCGACGTGACCTTCACGGTGCAAAGCATGAAAAGTCTGTTAGCCCGTTTGGGCGTGAACCTGGACGGCCCGTTGTCCGATTTTGAGACCAGTGCTGCCACCGGCAAGGTCGATATCAAAAACGTCGCCGCCGTGATGGTGACCGCCGAACTGCCCGGTTTTGCTAAGCCTGGTCAAAAAATTGACGTCAACGTCTCGGCCATCGGCAAAGCCAGCAACCTGCGCGGCGGAAGCTTGGTGTTGACCAGCTTGCGTGGTGTGGACGGCGAAATTTACGCCTTGGCCCAGGGCGCCTTGACGGCCACCGGCGTCGATGCTGCGGCCGCAGGCACCAAGGTCGCCATTGGCGTCCCCACTTCAGCACGCATTCCGTCCGGCGCCATGGTTGAAAAAATCGTGGAAAACTCTTTTGAGAAATCCGAGCGCATTGTGCTCAACGTGCGTGAAAGCGACTTCACCACCACCACGTCGATCGTGAATGCGATCAACAAACAATTTGGCGACGACGTGGCCCGTGCCTTGGATGGCGTGACCATCACCCTGCAAGCGCCTGAAAACTTAAGCCAGCGCGTTGCCTTCATGAGCATGGTCGAAAACATGGACGTGAAAGCCGGCGAACCCCCTGCCCGCGTGGTCATCAACTCACGCACCGGCACCGTGGTGATCAGCCGCAACGTCAAAGTCACAGCCGCAGCGGTCAGTCACGGCACGATTTCTGTGGCCATTACCGCCACCAACGAAATCTCACAACCGGGCCCCTTCTCGAACGGGCAAACCGCTGCAGTTCAAAACGCTGACGTGAAAGTCACTGAGCCCAACAAACCGATGTTCTTGTTCCAACCCGGTATTGACCTGCGCCAAATTGTGGATGCAGTCAATCAGGTGGGGGCTTCGCCTTCGTCGCTGATTGCCATTTTGGAAGCCCTCAAAAGCTCCGGTAGCCTGCGCGCCGAATTGGTGATCATCTAAAAGTACCTCATGGAAGCACAACCGGTTTCTCGCTCCTACCTTGACTTTGAGGGCCTTGGCCAACTCAAGGGGCAGGCGCGCACGGATTCCAAAGGTGCACTGCGTCAAACGGCACAACAATTTGAAGCCCTGTTCTTGCAAATGACCATGAAGTCGATGCGCGAGTCTGTGGTCAAAAGCGATTTGATCGAGTCCAACACCTCGGACCAATTTGAGTCCATGTTTGACAAAGAAGTGTCGGTGCAACTTTCTAAACGCAACAGCATGGGCTTGGCCGACATGTTGGTTAAAAGCCTTGAAGCTCGCCAAGCCAGCACACCAGCCACGGCCGATGTACTCAAGGCGCGGGACGCTGCGGCGCAATCAGCACCAACAGGTATTGCACTGAACCCGGCCCAAGTGGGACTGTCATTGCAAGCGGCCAAAAAAGCCATGAACGATCTGCCACGCCCGCAAGGCGCGATGCTGCTGACGGTGCCCAAGCGCTCAATTAACGGGGGCACGCCATGACCGATCTGGTTGCCGTTGCCGGTAATGCTGTAGCCGCTTACCAACGTGCCCTGGGCACGGTGAGTAACAACATCGCCAACGTGGCGACTGATGGTTACTCGCGTCAAGACGTGAACCTGCAGGCCAACCCGGTCAGCAAAGTAGGAAATATTTATTTAGGCACCGGTGTGATTGTCGACGGCGTGAAACGCCAGTACGACGCCTTTACCGAAGCCAATTTGCGTAACAGCAATTCAGACCTGGCCAGTCAAGAGCCCATGGTCAATTACGCTAACCGCGTGATCGATGTTTTGGGGGGTCAAAGCACCGGCTTGACTACGGCGATTGATCAGTTCTTCAACTCCGCGCGCGATTTGTCGTCCGATCCCGCATCGACCGTGCTGCGCGGCAGCTTTGTGCGCGATGCCGAAGGTTTAGCCTCCCGCTTTGGCGAGTTGTCTTCGCAGCTGGACATGGTTCAAAGTGAAACCGATCAATCCGTTCAAAGCAGCGTGAATGAGATGAACACCATTTTTGGTGAACTGGCCAACGTCAACAAGCAGTTGACCAAAGTGCAGACTGAAGCCGCACAACCCCCCGATTTGCTGGATCAACGTGACAAACTGCTGAAAGACCTTTCCGCCTACGCCCATGTGAACACCAAGTTCACCACCAACGGAACGGTCACAGTGAGCCTGGGCTCCTCCATCAACCAAGATGTGGTGGTGGATGGCAACAGCAGCAAACTGATCTTTGCCTCCAACAACCCAGACTCACCCGGCAAAACCAATTTGATTTTGGACCAGTACGGAACCCCGTCAACCTTGACGGGCATCACCAGCGGCAAGCTGGCGGGTCTCTTGTCTTTCCAAGAACAGGTTTTGGGAACCACCCGCAGTGCCTTGGACAATTTGGCCACCACGCTCACGACCGAAATCAACAAGGTGCACGAGCAGGGTGTAGATGGTTACGGCAAGCCTGGGGGCGCTTTGTTTACATTGGATGCCAGCGCGACGTCAGTGGCCGGCGGCATCAAAGTGGCCTTTAACGACCCTTTAAAAGTATCTGCCGCAGCGCAATTCAGGGTCATCCAAAACCCCAACAACACTGGTGGCGCATCAGCAAGCTTAGCCTACGAAGACCCCGTCACAGGCACCGCTGCGGGACCCAGTGCATTGCAAGATATTTTGGTAAATAACGATCACCCTAGTGCAGGTCGCTCGGTCACGATTGACGCCAGTCGCCCCGCGATGGCTGTCGCCACGGTACTCAGCGGTATGCAAGATGTCAGCGTATTTTTAGATAATGCGCAAGCCGGACAGCAATTGCAAGTGATGACGCGCGATGGGCGCCAAATCCTGGGCGCGACCATTGATCCATCCTCGTTGATGGGTGCCGCATTGATGTCGACCAACGGCATGGCCACAGGCGCTCAATTCAGCGCCGACTATTTAAACAAGTCTGGCAACACAGGCTACAAAGACATGACCGTGTTTTACGGCGTGAAAGCCGATGTTCGGCAAGAGCCCATCTACGACAATTCCGGCCAAGCCCTCACCAGCAAGGCCTTGCCGGCCCTGGTCAGCGGTGACCGCATCAGCACGCAGAGCGTCAATATTGCAGCCGGCGCTTTCATGCTCAACGGTATCAGCTTGGGCGCCTTGCGCAGCCAAGATAGCTCGGGAAATGCCATCCCCTTGGATGCCAAAGACGTGGCTGCATGGTTAAACACCGCCAATGCTGACGGCACTTTGCCAAAACCTTCGGGTGTCACCGCCACGGCCAGTAACGAAATACGTGTGGCAGACGGTCGTCTGAATTTAACTGCCCAATTGTCAATCAATGGCGTTGACATTGGCACCGCGCCGTTTAGCAACAAGCAATCTTTGATCAATGCGATCAATGTTGCAGGTGTTGGCGTTCAAGCTAGCATGGGCGGCGATGGTGCCCTGGTCATAGCTAATGCCGATGGTAGCAATATTGATATTGCCACCACCGCCAGCGGTGTCAACACCTTGGGCAATGCCTTGGGTCTGACCGCGGGCTTGTATGGCGGCGCCATCACCATGACACGCCCCCTGGCAGCCGCCAGTGTCACCGTGTCCAACAATAATCAAATCAAAATACCTGCAAGTCAACTCACGGCTGACAATTTGAACTTGCCATTGGCCATCAATGGTCAAACCATATTTAAACCCAGCACAGGTTTTGGTACGGTCGAAAATTTGGCTGCAGCCATCAACAAAGCGCAAACCGTCGTCATCGCCGCCGTAGGCGAGGACGGCAGTTTGACCTTGACCAGTGTCAACGGCCCTGACAGCAACAGCATTCAAATTGCCACCGACAGCGGCGGCGTCAATGCCACGGGTAATGCCCTGGGCATTCCAGCTCAGGTGTTTCGAAGCGCTATCACCGATAACTCGTCAGCGCCAACCCCTACGGCTGACACCCCTATTGAGCTGGGATTTGGCACCGCCACCCCCGCCGATTTGGCGAAGCTGGGATTCAGAACAGGTGCCTACATCAAAGGCGCCGCCAAAGAAGATTTGCTGGTTTTCGTCACCGGTGCAGGCACGGCAAGTGTTGCTGCGTCGTATGCAGGCAAGCCGGCAGATGCACGCCAATCGTTGCGCGCCCAACCCATGGAGTTGAGCTTTACGTCGGCCACGCATTACCGCATTCGCGATGTGAACACCGACACCATCGTGGCCGAGCGAGACTTCAATCCTGATCAAATCGATTTGAGCATCAGCTTCCAAGGTTTGAAAGTTTCGTTCACCACACCACCGCAAGCCGGCGATGTGTTCAAGGTCGACGGCAACGCCGACGGCACGGGCAATAACGAAAACATGCTGGCCATGGCGGCGGTTGAAAACAAAGCATTGGTCGGCAACAAAACACTGGGCACCGCTTACATCGATCACGTCAACAATATTGGCAACATCGCCCGGCAAGCCACCATTGCCCAAGCGGCGCTGAAAGTGGTGCACGACCAAGCCGTGACGGCCAAAGACCAAGTCTCTGGCGTGAGCTTAGACCAAGAAGCCGCAGACTTGATTCGCTACCAGCAAGCCTACCAAGCTGCGGCCAAAATACTGCAAGTGGGCAGTCAATTGTTTGACTCGATTTTGCAAGTGCGTTAAGAGGCCATTAAGTTATGAAAATATCCACCTCTTACCTGTTTGACCGCTCGGTCACCCAAATGAGCACCGTGCAGTCCGACTTGGCCCACACACAAGCCCAGGTCTCAGCCAGCAAGCAAGTGCTCAATCCATCGGATGCGCCGGACCAGGCCGCAGCCATACAAAGACTCAAGTCCGTACTGGCCAAACAAGAAAGCTACAAAAAAACACTGACCACCGTGCAAGCACGCCTGGAAGGCGAAGACACCACACTCAAAAGCGTGAGCGATTTGCTAATTCGTGCCAAAGAAATCGCAGTGCAGTCCTCCAACGACACGCTCAACCCCATGAACCGACAGGCCCTTGCCGTCGAACTCAAAGGGATACGCGACCAAATGATCAGTTTGGCCAACTCCAAAGACTCTAACGGCAATTACTTTTTTTCAGGTAGCCGCTTAAAGCAAGCTCCGTTTGCGCAAGATGCGCAAGGCCAAATGAGTTACCAAGGCGACCAAACCCGCATGCAAGTGCAAGTGGGTGACCAACGCAGCATTCCGCTGAACCGTAGCGGCTCCCAAGCCTTCGTTGGCGTGGTGCGCACCGACGGCACTGGCCAAAAGGCTACTCGCGAATTTTTTGGCGTGATGGACGACTTGATTGCCGGCGTCACCAACTCCGACCACACGGCCATGCAGCGCGGCGTGGGCGAAATGGACAACCTGCTTAATGGCGTCAGCCTGTCTCAGGCCAATGTGGGTACCGACCTGAACGTGGTGGATCAACAAAATCAGGTGATCGACGACACCAAGTTGACCTTGAAAACCACGCTGTCGAACATAGAAGACTTGGACATGGCCGAAGCCATTACCAAAATGAACAAACAAATGCTGTCCCTTGAAGCTTCGCAAAGCAGTTTTGCCAAGATTTCACAGCTCAACTTGTTCAACTTCATTAAGTAAGAAATCAAGAATCATAAGCATCTGCCGATCCCTTCAGATTCCATCTTTTAAGCACCGAGTCCACAATGGCCACCACCGCAGTTTCCAACAGCACCAATAACGCAGGGGCCGCGGCCATTGCCTCTATGGGTGCAGGCTCGGGCATGGACGTGAAAGCCTTGGCGCAAGCGATTGTGGATGCCCAAAAGGTGCCGCAGTCCGATGCGATCAATAAAAAAATCGATCAGTCCAACGCCAAAATCTCAGGTTACTCGGCCGTTCGTTACGTCCTGGACCAACTCAAAACTGCATTTTTAGACCTTAACACCACCTCCGACTTCAACGCGCTGAACTTGAGCAACAGCCAGACGGCCGCCTACACGGCAACAGCGACCTCGTCCGCATCGGCTGGCTCGCACACCATTGAAGTCGCAAAACTGGCCAGTCCACAGCGCAATGCCAGCCCTGTCCTGGATCTCAACGCAAGCACCTACGGCCAGTCGTTGAACTTGACGGTAGGAAGCGCCGCGTCTGTCACCATCACATCCGATGGAACACCCGCGGGTATTGCTGCCGCGATCAATGCCAAAACAACAGACACCGGAGTCTCTGCTCAATTGGTGAAAGTTAGCGCTACAGGGTACAAGTTGGTGGTTTCTGGTCCCAGCGGAGCAGACAACAAATTCTCACTAGTTGGTGACAACCTGTCTTTAACGCCAAACACCTACGACAGTCAGGGCACCGTTCTCACACCCGACAGCGGTTTATTGCAAGACGCAAAGGACGCAGAGCTGACCGTCGACGGTTTGAGTCTGACGCGCAGCACCAACCATATTGACGACATCATCACCGGTGTCACCTTGGACTTGAATGGCGCCACCAACGGTGCAGGCAATTTGAATTTGGCTTTGGACACAACACCCGTTGCAACCAAATTGACCGCCTTGGTCGATGCCTACAACACGGTGCAAACCGTGTTGACCGATGCCTATAACAAAGACTCCAAGACCGCCGAATATGGCGCGTCTCTGGTGGGCGACTCCACGGTGCAGTCCATCCGGTCTGAAATGCGCGCCATGTTTTTAAGCACCTCGACATCAGCCAGCGGCAATATGACCGCCCTGCGCGACCTGGGTGTTTCGGTAGACGCCAAAGGCGTGATGTCACTCGACAAAGCCAAACTCAGTACCAGTTTGCAATCTGACTTTGCGGGCGCTGTCAAAATGTTGACGAACAACGTCAACGGTAACTACATCTCCAGCACCGACAAAAATGGCGTGGCCAATGACGCCATCAACAAGCTCACCAGCTTGTTGGCCAACGACGGTTTGCTGGTGGTGCAAAGTAACAATGCGGCCAAAAAAGTGACCGACTATCAAGATCAGTTGACCAAGCTGAACGACCGCATGACCAAACTGCTGGATCGCTATAACAAGCAATTTGCCGCTATGGAAACCATCGTCGGTCAAACCAAGTCGCTGCAAACCAGCCTGACGAGCACCTTTGCCAACATGAACTCGTCTTCCAATAAGTAAATGAATTCCTAAGAATTCATTTCATCTCACTTGCCGCCAAGGCGGACTCTTTTCATCAACCTGCCCTCAAGTTCCTGAGAGGCCTGCCGATACCTGTGTTGTCGATCCACCAATGCGCTACAGCTTGAGTTGCTGAGCGCTTTTAACCCACGGATCGCAGAACAGGACAACATCATGGTTTCTGAAATTCAAGGCGGAGGCGGCTCTTTTGCACCTTCGGTGAACCCTCGGGTACAAACGCCAGCGCAAGCCCAGGCGATGGGTGCATTGGCTCAACGCCCCCAAGTCGCTGCGCCACTCAAGGTCGATCTTGCCGTGCCTAAAGCGGCCGACATTAAGTACGACGCCGGACAACTCAAGCAAAGTTTGCAAGACGCTGTGCGCATCTTGAACGATCAAGTCAGCTCCAAATCACAAGGTTTGGGCTTTTCTTATGACTCGTCCATCAAGAGCGCGGTGATCACAGTGCGCAATACCGAAACAGGTCAAGTCATTCGCCAAATCCCCGGCGAAGACGTGCTGCGCATGGCGCACAACCTGGATCAGCTCAAAGGCATTCTTTACAACGAAAAAGCCTAATTTTTTTATTTATAGCCTCAAGAAAAAATCATAGCGACCGATTCATATTGCAACAGGGAGTGTTAAAGGCTTTCTGTAGCGAGAAGTGAAAAAGTCCAAAGCTTGATCTTCTTGCCTTTTGCCTAAACCTCATTAATCCGTTTTTTGGAGAATGTCATGCCAGTTATCAATACCAACGTGAATGCCTTGTTTGCCCAAACTGCTCTGCGTGTGAACAACCGCAATTTGAGCTCAGCCATGGAGCAATTGTCCACCGGCTCGCGCATTAACTCCGCCAAAGATGACGCTGCAGGCGTGTCCATTGCTTCGACCATGACGGCGCAAATTCGTGGCTTGGGCCAGGCTGTGAAAAATGCCAATGACGGTATTAGCCTTTTGCAAACCGCTGAAGGCGCCATGGTCGAACAAACCAACATGCTGCAGCGCATGCGTGAACTGGCCGTTCAAGCATCGACAGACACACTGTCCAGCACCCAAAAAGGCTATTTGCAAGATGAATTCGCTGCATTGGCAGACCAAATTGACAAAATTGGCTCGCAAACCCAATGGAATGGCATGACCATTTTAGATGGCAAGAAGACTGACTATGCCATCGGTGTTGGCTCCAACGGGACTGAAACAGTCACCGTGTCTATCGCAGACATGTCTTCCTTGAAATTGAACACTACAAACGCAATTGGTGGACCCGGCGCGAACAACAATCCCAGCAATGCAATTGTGTCGATTGAAGCGGCATTGAAATCAGTGAACGATTCCCGCTCCGCCATTGGCGCTGGCATCAACCGCCTGACATATACGGCCGACAATCTGAACAACGTGATCCAAAACGCTACGGCCTCACGCAGCCAAATTGTGGACACCGACTACGCTACGGCCACCACTCAACTGGCTCGAGCCCAGATCATCCAGCAAGCGGCCACGGCCATGCTGGCTCAGGCCAACCAGTCACCACAAAGCGTCTTGGCCTTGCTCAAGTAAGTCTGACAGCCTCTCCAAGGGCTTTAAGAATGAAAGCCACCCCTCGCAAGAGGGGTGGCTTTTTTCTTGCTTATACATTGCCGTTGCGGACACAGTCTGCCACTTGAGCGGCGAGAAATTGCCGTTTTACTGGCTGGCACAGCTTTTGCTGATGTCTGTACGCATGCGGCAACCCTGTGCGGGTCGTCGTTAATTTGACACCTCATACACAGGAGAGATCCATGACCCCAGGTTTCCAAAGCTTTATCCGCGACATCGCACAAAGCAACACCGCATCATTCGGCAATATTTCCGAATTCTCACCTTCCGATATCCGTGAAGGCATCCAATTGTTGGTCACTGAAGACAACATCGCCATGGCCCAAGCCTTGGCCGATGCCGGCATTGCCATTCACCCCAACAGCGAAGATATCCTGGCCATTGCCGGTTTGCTCGCCATTACCCAAAAAGACTGGCCCCTGGCCATCGAACTCTTGCAAGACCTTTGTGCCCTGCAAGGCGATATGGTTCAACCCATGACTTACCAAATGTTGGGCCGCTCACTGTGGTGCAACCTGGACTTGTCGGAAGCCCGTCAAGTACTGATCCAAGGCATGGCCGCATGGCCCGAAGATGCCACTCTGAAGGCTGAGTACCAGGAAATGTCGTTGTCGGAAAACGTCATGCCTGCCAGCCAAACCAGTAACTAAGGCCTTCGGCTCACATTAGGAGAAAATCATGCCCGTCATTAATACGAACGTGAATGCCCTGTTTGCACAAAACGCGTTAAAAACTAACAGCCGTAATTTAAGCTCTGCCATGGAGCAACTGTCCACCGGCACGCGCATCAATTCGGCCAAAGACGACGCTGCCGGCTTGGCCATTACCAACATCATGACCAGCAACATCCGCGGCTTAAGCCAAGCGGTGCGCAATGCAAATGACGGTATCAACCTGGCGCAAACCGCTGAAGGCGCAATGATCGAGCAAACCAACATGCTGCAGCGCATGCGTGAATTGGCTGTTCAATCGTCCACCGCGACTTACTCGTCTGCTCAGCAAGGTTATTTGGATACCGAATTCCAAGCCTTGAACACGCAAATTGACAACATTGCGAAGCAAACCACCTGGAATGGCGATGCTATTTTGCAAGGCAATAAAGGTAGCGATAGCAAAGGAAATTACAGCATCATCGTGGGCGCCGATAACGGTGCCATGGGATTGGCAAGTATCACCGTAACGATTGATGATGTCGGTACCAACGCAGCTACTGGATTGGCAACAGCAGGCAGCAGCATTGCAGATAGCACCAAAGCGACGACTGCGATCACGACCATTGATACGGCCTTGAGCAAAATCAATACAGCACGCTCAAAACTAGGTGCAAGCATTAACCAATTGACATATGCGGCAGACAACTTGAACAACGTGGTGCAAAACACCACCGCTTCACGGAGTCAAATTTTGGACACCGACTACGCCACGGCGACAACCAAACTAGCCAGTAGCCAAATCATTGCACAAGCGGCAACGGCCATGTTGGCGCAGGCTAATCAGTCGCAACAAAGCGTGTTGGCTTTGTTAAAATAAGCTTTTGCCTTCATTGACCCTTGTGTCGCACAAGTAATTCAATGAAGGCATATTAACTTAAAACAAATAAAACGCCTATTTATATAAAGTACACACGGAATTAGCTCACTCAAAATATCAACTTTTAATCTTCGATATTTATAAATAATCCAGGAATTCTATCAGAATCAAGATTTGTAAAATTTTTCAAGTATGAAGAATCGCTAATTTGTTGGCAATTATAGTTATCTAAAAGTGAAAAATAGAAAATGGAAAATCTTATAAAGCCCGAAATCCTTGATGATGAATTTCATTCGTTGATTAAGAAATATGCGGGCCGATCCGATTTGAAATTATTTCTTGAGATAGGCTCTTCAAGCGGAGAAGGTAGTACAGATGCTTTTACGAAAGGCATTAAACAGCGTAAGGATTCTTTAGGCGTACTACTATTTTGTATGGAAGTCAGCCGCACAAGATTTAAAGCATTATTGCAACACTATGCACAAGATGATTTTGTGCGCTGCTACAACATTTCCTCAATTGCAGCGAATGAGTTTCCTTCTGAAAATGAAGTTATTAATTTTTATAATTCCACAAAGACGAATCTCAATAGCTACCCACTAGAAACCGTTCTTGAGTGGCGAGCCACTGACATCAAATATATTACCGAATCAGGAGCTAATATTAACGGGATAAAATCCATTAAAAATTCTAATAATATTAAAAATTTCGATATGGTATTAATTGACGGCTCCGAATTTACAGGAGAACGAGAATTAGACTTGCTTAAAGGAACAAAAGTAATTGCACTAGACGATGTTAATGCGTTCAAATGTTGGAATGCTTATCAAATCCTTTTAAACACGTCTAATTACCATCTTAAAGAACATAATTTTACTTTAAGGAATGGTTATGCAATTTTCGAACGGAAATATTAACGATTTTAAGATGTGATATATTAGAATCATGGAGTCCTTGAACTACTTCACATCAAGTCGCGGCCTATTAAAATCGTGCATTTCTCACAACTTGAATCCAGTGTCAAGTTCAGGACACATTGACTCCAATTTATTAGAAAGCCATACGCGAGGGGGCACCATTTACGTCTGTACTAATGCGTTAATTAATTTCAGCGAAAATTACTTAGAATTATTAGATTCTCCATTTAAATTGGTAACTGGAGACAGTGATGAGCCAATCAATAATCTTATTTTACAACACGATACTGTTAAAAAAATATTAGATCATCCACTTCTCATTAAGTGGTATGCTCAGAATATGGTGGCTGATCACCCAAAATTACACAGTTTACCTATCGGCATGGATTATCACACTATGTGGGAACATCCTGGAGTTTGGGGTCTTGTGAAACAATCACCTATTGCACAAGAAAGAGCTTTAATTAACATCCTGTCAAACTCGCCTGATCTTGAAAATCGAATTTTTGCTGGCTATTGTAATTGGCATTTTGCAATCGATCGGGGCGATCGCAGAGAATGTTTAGATCAGATAGATAAATCAATCAGTTTAATTGAAAAAAATCACCTTCCGCGTATCAGTTCTTGGCAACGGCAAGCTGAATGCATGTTTGTGGTTAGTCCCGAGGGTGCTGGCATTGACTGTCATAGAACTTGGGAGGCACTTTTACTAGGCTGTATCCCTGTAGTAAAAACGAATAAACTTTCAAAATTATTTGAAGAACTTCCAGTGGTTGTAATTGATGAATGGAATGATTTTAATTCAGAATTTATGATTCAACAATTGAATATTTTACGGATGAAAAAATTTGATTTTAGCCAACTATTCTCAGCATATTGGC
This sequence comes from Comamonadaceae bacterium, assembly GCA_947452785.1. Classification (GTDB taxonomy): domain Bacteria; phylum Pseudomonadota; class Gammaproteobacteria; order Burkholderiales; family Burkholderiaceae_C; genus Limnohabitans_A. The sequence continues at coordinate 50,861 of CANGDZ010000010.1, forward strand.
GAGCAGAATTAAATCACATACATAAATTTCAATTACCGCACATGACTTTGAAAGAATTTAAAAATTTTATTTGCAAAGAAGCATTTTGAAAATTTAAAAATAAAATGAAAATTACAGTTTTTGGATCTGGTTATGTTGGATTGGTACAAAGTGCGGTACTTGCGGATGCGGGTCATCACGTTGTGTGTGTGGATACCGACGTTAATCGAATCAAACAATTGGAAAAAGGACATATTCCTATATATGAACCTGGTTTAGAATTAATTGTACGTACGACCCTTTTAGAAAATCGTTTGAAATTCACATCAGATTCAGAATCAGGAATTCAACATGGTGAAATCATATTCATCGCTGTGGGCACCCCCCCCAACGAAGATGGCAGCGCTGATATAAATCATGTACTGACAGTAGCGCAAACCATCGGTAAATACATGCTTGATTACAAGGTCATTGTTAATAAATCTACTGTTCCAGTTGGGACAGCAGACAAAGTTAACGATGTGATTGCTGATACATTACAAAAAAGAAAAATTCAAATCACCTTTGATGTCGCATCCAATCCGGAATTTTTAAAAGAGGGTGCAGCTGTCTCAGATTGCAAACGTCCAGATCGAATTGTGATTGGTACATCCAGTCAACGCGCAGAGAAAGAATTACGCGAGGTCTTCGAACCTTTTAATAGGAACCATGACCGAATCATTGTCATGAGCACACGCAGTGCAGAATTGACCAAATATGCGGCCAATTGTATGTTAGCTACAAAAATTAGCCTCATGAATGAGTTGGCCAATATAGCTGAACATCTAGGTGCTGACATAGAATCTGTCCGGCATGGAATCGGCAGTGACCAACGCATCGGATATCATTTTATTTATCCGGGTCCAGGATATGGTGGAAGTTGTTTTCCCAAAGATGTCAGTGCATTAATAAATTTAGCCGAAAAAGAAAATTTTGAACCCTTGTTATTAAAAGCTGTAGAAGCGCGAAATCACATACAGAAACAAGTTGTGTTTGAGAAAATAAAGACACTGTACGGCAGCAATCTAGCAGGAAAAACAATTGCAATATGGGGTCTATCCTTTAAACCAAATACAGATGACATGCGGGAAGCTCCAAGCCGAATTTTGATGGAGGCACTCTGGAATGCTGGAGCCAAGGTCCAAGCTTACGACCCAGAAGCGATGGAAGTAACCAATAACTTATATAGTCATCAAAATAATCTTATGCTATGTGATTCAAAAGAGTTGGCTCTTAAAAACGCTGATGCTCTTGTCATTATGACTGAATGGAGTCAATTCAAAGCTCCTGATTTTGATTTTATCAAAAAAACACTTAAGGATTCAGTTATATTTGATGGCCGTAATTTGTTTAACACTGAGCGTATGCGCGAACGCGGTTTTAAATACTTTTCTATTGGCCGTCCCTAAGGAGGAATAATGAGATCCTATAATTTAAACAAACGTATTTTAGTTACAGGTGGCGCAGGCTTTCTTGGTTCACACTTGATTGATCGCTTAATTAACCGTGGTGATGAGGTGGTCTGTGCGGACAACTACTTTACGGGTAGTAAGAATAATATTACACATTTATTAGACCACCCTCGCTTTGAACTTATCCGGCATGATGTGACTTTCCCGCTGTATATTGAAGTTGACCAAATTTATAATTTGGCATGCCCGGCCAGCCCCGTACACTACCAACATGACCCAGTTCAAACCACTAAAACCAGTGTCCACGGTGCAATCAATATGCTAGGCTTAGCTAAGCGAATTAGGGCACGAATTTTTCAAGCAAGCACGAGTGAGGTGTACGGCGACCCCGCTGTTCATCCCCAGGTCGAATCCTATTGGGGTAATGTGAACCCCATTGGCCCTAGGAGTTGTTATGACGAGGGAAAACGCTGCGCTGAAACCTTATTTTTTGACTACCACCGTCAGCACAAAATTGACATAAGAGTCGCTCGTATTTTTAATACATACGGACCACGCATGCACCCTAATGATGGTCGCGTTGTTAGCAATTTTATTGTTCAAGCACTTCAAGGACAAGACATTACAATTTTCGGAGATGGCTTGCAAACGCGTAGCTTTTGCTATGTCGACGATTTAATAAATGCCATTTTACTCTTCATGGACTTACCCTCTAGCGAAGAAGGCGAGCCGGGCTTTCCTGGCCCTATTAACTTGGGGAATCCAGTTGAATTCACTATGCTCGAGTTAGCAGAACTGGTTATCAAATTAACCCATTCCAAATCAAAACTTGTATTTAAAACTTTGCCAACTGATGATCCTTTGCAAAGGAAACCCGATATTTCGATAGCGAAAAGTATTTTGAAATGGGAGCCCAAAATTGGATTGGAATCGGGACTGTCAAATACAATTCAATATTTTGATGTGCTACTGACCAAGCAAGCACTAATAATATAGAATTAACTTCAATTATTTGAATTTTTTATTATCACTCCTATTTCTTGATTAGAAGCGTTCGATATGAAGATGCATTAAATCCTGTATCTTCATTTGAATTTACCAAATAGGGCAATATAAACATCTGCCCACCTTGCGCAGCTATACCACGATGGAATGAGACATGCTCACATGTTTGGAGCTTACTGAAAATCAGATCATCACCTAAAAAATATTTAAATTCGCGACCAAGGTACCTGTTTTTATTTTCCAGAACATATCGCATTTTATAGATTCCAAGTCCTCCAAATGCTGATTCTACTTGAATTGGTGGGTTTTCTACTGGTATGCTTTTAAGCACAGATGAATATACGGCATCAAAGGCTTCTTGATCTGTAGCTAATTTAAAAGCGGTAGTCATTACTTCATGCCAAAAATCAAAAGGGCACAACTGCGGATGTCTCAATGCCCACAAATCATAATATTTAGTAGGCTGATTGGCAAAAACTGCTGCTCTTTCTTTTTTCTGACTTAAAAAGACTAATGCATTCTGTAGAGCGCTTTCCTCGATCGGATATGCGCCTCGATCGTCCATGTCTATCATAATTACATACTGATAATCATGGTATTTTTCATTCTGCTGAATAACACTTAAATAAGCATTTCTTGCTATTTCAAGCCGAACAGTTCTGTGCGTCTCGTATTGATCCAATCCATCCAGGCTGTAAATTTTAAAGTCGCGCTGTTTTGCACCCCATAAATTCATTATTTTTTTAGTATCATCTGTAGAATCATTTTCTATGAAAATGAATGAAACCTGATTAAATTGATCGCTTATTTTTTCTATATTATTTAATACATTCGGCAAGTAAACCGCTGAATTTTTTAAACAACCAACGATTACTGCTTTTTCTGTTCTCATTTTAATCCTTCAATTTTCTAATATTTTATCATAGAACTGTATTTATTGAATTTTCCACAATAAGTAAAAAACTAATTTTATCAAATATTCTCTTATTGATTAGGGCGATTAAATATATATTATTTTATCTTGATTATTTCAGGGCTTTTACTATAATACTCTTCAAGCAATAAAATTTGCCGCGAAAGGAACCTAATGTCATTTGGAAATAACTCCCCCCCATCCAATGATAGCAACATATTCGAATCGAAATTCTTGCTTAATAATTGTTTTCTTTTCAAATATAATGCCTTTACTGGATGTAATACCCATTTATTCCATGGTTTAAAACTTCCTATGTGCTTAATATAAAAATAATCTTTAGAATTATATTTTTTACTATACCATGCTATTAAATTCCACGTTGATTCATCTGCCATATCTATTTGAATACGATCCGTATTTTTTTCAAATCTTGTTAATTCACCTGAAGTCAATACTAAACAAAGTAAATCTTGCTCCGCATACAATAACAGCTCTTTATTTTCTTCAAATGAATTAATAATTCGATCATACAAATTACTCTTTTCATATTTTTTGACATCAAAATAGAGTATCACTCCTGCTGGATAATATTCATTATGGCCAAGATGCCTTAAAGTTTCACTTAATCCATTAGTATCATCCGAATCCGAACAAAAGGCCCCAACGACACCCATTTCATCACAATCAACCTTTTTTTCGATCAATTTTAAAAAATCATTCGTTCTATCGCCAAAAATCATTCCGCAATCAAAGAAAATAATATGCTGATAATTTGGTAAAATTTTAGGCAACAACAATTTATAAAGGATTGCATCACTAAAATGGTAGCGCCGTATATATTCTTTAAATATCTTTGATTTTAATATTATTATTGATAATTTTAGATTTGCATCTATTGCATTTAATTTTTCTTGAAATAATTGCAATATAGAAATCGAATTTTCATCCCTTAATTCTTCTTTACTTACAAATATTAATGTTATTGTGTATTTTTCAATCCGCTCTAAACTAGCGAAACTTTCAACCGAAACTAAAGCTGGCGTTAAATAATTTGAATCAAATAAGAAAACAGGACTAAGCATTCTTTTCCTTTAAAATATTCAATCAATTAAACTATTTATTTAATTAATAAGTAATACTAACTTTGCTTGTCACTAAATTTTCTCAATGACTTAGGTAGCACTTGAAAATCCTCGTTCGTTAGCACTATATCACTCCAAAGTAATTTACTCATTCCATAAACAAAAATACTTGAGTCATACCCATGGAAAATTCTTCCATCTGAGATAGGTACGTAGACATCATTAATTTGATTTGAATCCAATTCAAATAAATTAAAATATTTTTCTTTTACAAAAAATGCATTCCAGCCTGTACAACATACCAACTCATAACCTTTCGTTTTACCTAATTTAATTAAAGCGGCAAGACTGCAGCCTTGATTAATTTGAATATTTTTTTCTTGAACGAAAACAATATCATTAGGTATTGTAGGGTTAAATTCTATTACTACAACCCTTGGACGGCATTCCTCAAGACTCTCCCAAATGAAATAATCCGTACCATCAACATCAATCGATAATAGATCTAAATCCATAGGAGCTTCAACAGATTTTAGTATGTTTTCGAGTGAATTTTCCCCTTCAAAACCTACAAATTTGTTTACGCAATTTATTTTCTCATTATTGCCATGCGTATTTATTAATTCATTATACTTCTGAGGATTTGCCTCTATAAAACATCCTGACCAGGTTTTGAAACTTGCTAGATAATAACAATTAGACAAATACTTACCATCCCAAGCCCCAAATTCTACAAAGTATTTATTTTTAGCGCTTATTATTTCGAAAATTCTTTCAATTATCCCATCCTCTCCATCCTGCGAAAAGTTATTGGCTGCATATTTATTAAGAGGATTTACAACACCTTTTGATTTGGCCCGTTCAAATAAGTATGGCATATTATTCTCAGTCATTTTTACTCCTTCTTTAAAAATTATTCTTTTCAATATTTTTTAATAACAAAAATATCGTGTTCTATGTGCCAATTTAATTTATGAATTTTCGCCCAATCTACTAATACATCTAATGCGGGATACGATGAATACTCGTCAATCATTGGGTTAAAACACCTCACGTCGTCGATCATAATACATACCTTTCCAAATCTTGCCAGATTTTCACCTATGCAATTAAGTTCATCTAAAATCGGCGTATCTTTTTCGCCTTTGAATGTAACCCCTGCAGAGTAATGTCCATCAAGCCAAAAATTTACGTTACCACTAATTTTAGATAACAACAACGGCATTACCTCTTCACTTGTTCCATTTATTATTTCAATATTTTTAATATTTTCCAATTTTTTCTTAGCATTTTCAAATAGCAATGGCTCTGGTTCAATACTATACACTTGCCTTGAATTCATTGAAATAAATTCTGTCGTTTCACCTAAATAGGTTCCGGTTTCTATCCATGTAGATTCTGGAAAACCATTTCGCATCAAACATTCTTTTTTTATAAAATTAGGACTTGGTGGTGCAAACTTTCTTTCCTCCCATTTTTTAAATTGATCTTTTTTTTCAGCGCCAATACCATCTAATCCCATTATTTCAATAGCACTAACTAACGAGGGGTGCTTTATAATAATATGATTTACGATTTCTAAAATTGTTGCAGAATGATTAGTCATTATCTTCCTATTTTATTTTAAAGAGCTATTAATAACTTGTTCGTAACAAGATCTTATTGATTCAGGATCTATAATTTGATTGCAAACTGAATTATTTATTTTAACCCATCTTTTTGGACAGGGGTCAAGATTCAAGTCTTGTAAAATCCAAGGAGAAGGTCGAATTATATTTTTTTTTGTCCTCTCATTGAAATAAGCTCCCCACCATGAATAAGTTGAATTCGATATTATTATATTTTGGCATTGAGTCAAAAAATATAATTCTGTAAAATCAGATTCGGCTTTTATCAAACAGATGCGATCGGGAAAGTATTTAGTCAAAAAACTTATTGAATAATTGGGCTCGTCAGAAAAAAGGTATATTTTAGCCTTGGGTTCTGATGCAACCAATGATTCAATACACCCTATATAATATTCCTCTTTACACAATCCCATGTGCGCGTAATCTCTTCTTCTCACATGCACTGCTATTGATTTAACATAATCTGGATTTTCATTTAAATACCCATTAAATTTTTCAGAAAATCTCATCTTCATGTAATTATAAAATTCCAAAACTACTGATTGATCCAAGAATTCTTCTTTTTGCCAATAACCTGAAATCACTATTACTCTACAATCTTCAGGTATATACTTTAGTTCACCAAGTGAATTTATTGAATCTTCATTGAGATAATATACGCCGAGGCCTTCACTCATTATTTTATGATCTGTAAATTGTAAATTTGGAATTAATTCCTTCAATTCAAAATTACTTGTGTATGAATAATTCTCATAAGAAGATATATCAATTTTTAATTCAGCATTAAATTTATTCGCTATGCTTCTTGCGAAGCAATATTGAAATATCTGATTTCCAATACCCCCCATAATTTTAGATACTATGATCATATTTACCCTGCATTAATTATTTGATATTAACAATTATAGTCAACTACAATTTTTTCCACGTCCGAATATGATTCTCTTTGGCTAATTAATGCAGGAAATGTTGTTAAAAAGCTTCCAGTCAATTGCAACTCCTTCCATAAAATATCACAACAATAAAAATGCTTAGTAATCTCCTTGTGTGACAGTGGAAGGCTTTCATTACTTGCTAACAATTCGGCAGATCTAAAGAATATTTTTATTAATTCTATTGCATATTTTCGTGTCACTAAGTAACCCGAAGTTGTCTGTGAATTAATTACTTTAAAATGTGCCGGCGATTTAGATTGTGCTATTGGAATAGCTTTATTATGACCAAGTAAAAATACATCCCAACACTCTGAATTATCAATTATATTTTTTACCTCTAATGCAAACTCCATGGGATTTTTGATTTTAAAATCATCTTCTAATATCAGTACGTATTGCTTTTCGCAGTTAAATAAAAAATCAGCTAGTGCCATAGCGTGGCTCAAAGCACATCCTCTAGCTCCTGAATTTTCTATGTATTTTGCATTGAAATACTCAATGGAAAATATATCATTTAAATATTCAATTTCCGCATTGCATTGTTCTCGTCTATCAACTCGATGTGGCAAATTTATTATTTTAAAACTTATAATTTCTTTCATGTCCGGTATCCTCATCAGGAATTAATTGAATTCAAAGCATCAATGAACGATGTACTTTGTTTTTTTTCTTTAATTGGCCAACTTTTATGTATTATTTTTGAATTCAAATGCTTTTTTATTTCCATTCGCTCATCGAAGTTGCGGGCTAACCTGAGTGCTATTAATTTGTATTCTTTATAATCATGGCTTGCGTACTGCGGCAGTCCCACATCGTGCAGCAGGCTGTACGCCACACGCGAGGCAAAGCTTTGGCCACATAAAGTTACCACCGGCAAACCAGCCAGCAAGGCGTCGCCCGCTGTGGTGTGGCCGTTGTACGGAAAGGTATCCAAAAAAACATCGGCTAAGCGATAGCGGGCCAAGTGGTCTTCTACGCGCGGCAACCTGGACGCATACACCATTCGGCTCGGATCCACGCCGTGAGCCACGGCCGCATTACTAAGGTTCACATGGGCACCGTCGTTCAGCTTCATCAGCCACAGCACACTGCCAGGCACGGCTTTAAGCAAATCCATCCACACCTTGAACATGGGCGGGTTGATCTTGTAGTCGTGGTTAAAGCTGCAAAACACAATGCCTTCATCGGGCAAGCCAAAGTCGCTGCGCAGCGGTGTTTCGGGCGATGGCACCACCGAGTTGTCGCGCGGCAAATAGCAATGCGGCAAATATAAAATCTTTTCGCGGTAGTGGTGCTGCAGCTCAGGCGGAATAATCCTGGGGTCTGCAATCAGGTAGTCAATAAATGGCAAGCCCAGCGTGCCAGGAAAGCCCAAGTACGTCACTTGCGCCGGCGCAGGTCGGTGCGACAGCACGTCTAGCCGCGTGCCTTCGGTGTGGCCTGACAAGTCGATAGCAATGTCGATTTCCATGGCGCGCATCAGTTTGGCCACGTCCAGGCTGGGCATATCGTGCACATCCAAATAGTGGTCAAAGGCGCAGCGGTAACGCTTCCACAACTCACTGCCATCTGACACGCCGGTGAACACACCAGTCAATTCAAACTGGCTTTTGTCAAACTGCTCAATCAAGCCAATCAGCAAATAGCCCACGGGGTGGATGCGAAAGTCGCCCGAGATAAAAGCCACGCGTTTGCGCCGGTGAGCATATTGCTCACCGTTCCATAGCTTAAAGATCGACGTGCCGTATTTGTCTGCGGCGTACGTCTCAATGCTTTGGCGAGCCAAGGCTGCGTCATCGGTGATCGACATGATGGTCATCGCGCCCGACATTTTTTTGCCAGCGCGGATACCGTCAAAAATGCGCTGTGTGGCGCCTTCATAGTCGGTCCAGTCGCAGTTGCCCAAGCGGGCACTCATCAAATGGCCTTCGCCATAGCTGTATTCGGGGTCAATCTGCAGGGCGCGTAAAAACGCGTTGGTGCTCAGGCCGTACTGTTTGTATTGCCCCAGTATTTGCCCCTGGCCTTCTAAAGCGCGCACATTGGTTGGGTCCACCTCCACGGCGGCGATCAAAGTCATCAAGGCATCGTGGTGCCGGTTGATGCCTTGCAAAATCGCGGCTTTGTTGGTGTAAGCCTGAATGTAGTCGGGGTCCACCGCGATGGCTAGGTCATAGCAAGCAATGGCATTTTCAGACATACCCAGGTCTTGGTAAGCCTTGGCGTTGGCAAAGTGGGCAATCGCCATGTGCGGCGCCGCCTCGGCAGCGCGAGCAAAACTGGCCAGCGCCGCGTGGGCCTGGCCCGTGGCAGATTGCGAAATGCCCATGGAGTACAGCGCCGTAAAGTCTTGTGACGCCAGTTGCAACGACTGCGTCAAGATGGCAATCGCTTGCGCGTGCTCGCCCTCACTTTGCAAAGCGATGGCCTGGTTGTTCAAGGCCATCACTTCTGGGGCTGCCGCCGGGGTGTGGGTCGACAACATGCCCATGGCAACCTTCACGGTTTGCACATGGGCTTGGGCGTTGGGCAAATGGGCATCAAGCGCTACCGCTTTTTCTACCGCCCGCAAGGCCGCGTCAAGCTGGCCTAAGTTGAACAGAATGATGGACTTGGCAAGGTGCGCCTGGGCAAAACTGGGGTTGCTGATGACCACCGGCTCAATGTATTTGAGCGCTTGCGCAAACTCGCTGCGCCCAGATGCCAGGGCCGCCAACGAATACAAGGCCGCCGGATGGCGCGGCTCCATGGCCAACACCTGCTTAAACAGCTTTTCGGCTGCATCCAGCTCCCCTGCATGCTGCAACGCCACCGCCTTGTCGAGCGAGGTTTGCAGCGATTTCTTTTTAATTTTAAGGTTCATTTTCGTGAACTGAACGGGTGGAGTCGACCAATGCAAAATGCCAATTTGCAGGAAATAAGCAATTTTTGCGCCATTTCAACTGTCGGGTTTCCGACTGGCTGCGAAGTGAATGCGCCTTTTGGCGTTGGTTGAGTATTTTGCAGACTTATCGCTTGCAGGCAAGCTCCTACGAATCCACTCCGCCCTGTATAAGCCCGCTTGCTGGCGAATGCTGACGCGTGAATCAGCTCAAGTATTGCGCCAACCTGCCGATATTTCATAACCATGACTTTGTCTATTGCACCTCTCACCGCCTCGCTCGTCGCTCAGACGATGCCTTCAGGCCCCGTGAGCATTGCAACAGCCTTCGCCAATGTGGCCAATTACCGCTCTGGCACCATCGCCATCCAAGACACGGCAGACAACATTGCCCTGAACCTGGATGCCCTGCAAAAGGTCAACTCCCGCATCAGCGGCATTAGCTTTAGCAGCGACGCGTCCACGCTGGCGTTGACCGTCAAACAAATCAGCTCCGATTCCGCAGTTCTGGGCAAAATAAACGGCGACAACTACAGCCTGACTGCGCAGTCGGCCCTGGTGGCCGATGTCAGCAGGTTGTTGCTCAACGGCCACGTGACGGCCATCGAGGTGCAAGACTCGTCGCGCAATATCGCAGCCAGCTTGACCGCTTTGAGTGCATCCAATGTGGCAGCCAAAGTCACCAGCATTCGTCAAACCGGCACCCCTGCAGATCTGGCTATCACCGCCGCGCAATTGTTAGATACGGCCAATGCCGCCACACTCAACAAAATCGCCGACAACTACACACTCAATGTGAGCGGTGTGAGCCTGGCCGATATGACCACAGTGTCGGGCAACGTCAAGGTGGCGGGCATCAGTATTTTGGACAGCACGGACCAGATCGCAAGCCATTTAGACGATCTTCGTTTGCTGGGTGTGCGCTTGGTATCGGCCAAAGCCATAGACCACGCATCGCTCACTTTGTCTGCAACCCAGGTCAAAACCGACGCCTGGGTGCTGGGCAAAATTTACGGCGGGTATGAGCTCGCGGTGCAGGGCGCAAGTTTGAGCGATGTGGCCGATCTGAGCGGCAACAGCAGAGTCAAGTCCGTGAATGTGATTGACTCTGCAGTCAACATCATCAAAAACATCGATTTACTCAAAAGGCTGGGCAGTCATTTGGGCAGCATCACGCTGACAGATGCCAGCACACCGTTGGCCTTAACAGCCAGTGTATTCACTAAAAATGCAACATTGCTCGGCAAGATCGACAATACAGAAACCAGTTTTGCGGTGTCTGAAGCCAGCTACGCCAACTTGGCCAGCCTGCTGGCCACAGGCTCCAAGGTGGCCACCGTGGCGGTGTCAGACACTGCAGTCAATATCGCTTCGCACCTGGATGCCCTGCAAGCCTTGGGCAACCAGCTCACCAGCGTGACACGCATCGGCGCATCCAATGTGATGACCATCGCCGCCAACCAATTGACCATCGACAGCGAGGTGTTGGGCAAAATGGCCAACAGCTTCAGTCTGGCAGTGACGGGTGTGTTGGCTGGCGCAGCGTCCGACATTGCGGCCACCTCCAACGTCGGCAGCATCAAGGTCAGCGACACCAGCGACCAAATTGCACTCAAGTGGGGCGAGCTGAACGTCCTGGGTCCCAAACTCACACAGATCACCCAAACCGGTACAGCTGCAACCATGGCCATCAGCGCCACACAGCTGAGCCAAATGGGCAGCACACTGGCCAAAATCAATGGGGCCTATACGTTGAATGTCAGTTCTGTCTTGGCCAGTGACGCGGTCAAAACCGCCGCCAATTCGCATGTGACCAGCATGACGGTGAGCGATTCGGCCGCCAACATCAGCGCCAACCTCGACGCTCTCAATGCGCTTGGCAGCAAAATCACCGCCATCGCGCAATCCGACGGATTGACCGCGCTAAATATTACCGCCACCCAGCTCACGGCCGACAGCGCCGCCTTGGACAAATTGGGTCAGGTCTACAACTTGGCAGTGAGCAATGTGTATGCCAGTGACGCTTTCCGCGTTGCCAACTTAGACCATGTGGCGACCGTTTCAGTCAACGACACCAGCGGCAACATTGCCTACAGCCTCGATGTTTTACAAGACTTAACGCTAACAGATAAATTAACCAGTATCACGTCGTGGGGCTCTGCTGTGCCCCTTGCCATTACGGCAACTCAACTCAACCGGGATGCTGTCGCTTTAGGCAAACTCACCGGAAGTTATGGTTTGGCGGTGCGCGGCGTCACTGCGGTCCAGGCCAGCTCGGTGGCTGCTTCGGCCCACGTCACTTCGGTGGCCGTGTCAGACACCAGTGCAGAAATTGCCGGCAATCTGACCAGCCTCAAGAGCTTGGGCAAGCAACTGACCACCATTACGCAAACCACGGTAACGCCCCTGAGCCTTTCGGCGGCTCAGTTGGTCAGCAACATTGGCGTGCTGGCCAAAATCACCAACGGTTTCAGTTTGAATGTATTGGGCGTGAGCGCTGCCAATGCAGCTAATGTGGCGGCTCAGCGCAATGTGGCATCCATTGCGGTGGAAGACACCAGCGCCAATATTGCCGCCAAGCTGGACATCTTGACTCAGCTGAACACCCGCATCAGTGGCATCACGCAAACTGTCAAACAAGACCTGAACATCACCGCCGACCAGATGACGGCGGACGCCGCCATGTTGGCCAAAATTGACGGGGGGGCCTACACCTTGGCGGTGAGCAATGTGCGCGCAGCCAATGTGGCCACGATAGCGGCCAACACGCATGTGACCACCTTCGCCGTGGCCGACAGTGCCGACAATTTAGTGGGGAATTTGGCGGCACTCAAAAGCGCTTTAACCGTGGCCGTGGCGGGCAGCACCGACCCAGTGAACAAACTCGGCAGCATTACCCAAGTGGGCAATGCGCCCTTGACCATCACGGCCGGCCAACTGAGCGACTATTACACCAGCGTGCTGTCCAAGATCGGCAACAACTACAGCTTGGCCGTCAGTGCCGTCACAGCGGACAATGCCTCTACCGTGGCCGGCATGGCACACGTTAACTCCGTGGCCGTGGCAGACAGCAGCAGCAATATTGCCACCAACCTAGATGCGCTCACGGGCTTGGGCAAAGAATTGGTGAGCGTGACCCAAACGACCAACATTGCACCGCTGCAAATCACGGCCGACCAATTGGTTGCAGACAAATCAGCGCTGAACAAAATCACCAACGGCTACACCCTGGCTGTGCGCAATGTCACAGCTCAAAACGCACAGGCCGTTGCCAACAATGCCAACGTGGCGTCCATGGCGATCACCGACACCAGCAGCAATATCGCGCTCAAGCTCGATATCTTGCAGCAACTCAACGGCAAAATCAGCACCCTGACCCGCACTGACGCAGCAGGCGTGATGAAAGTCACGGGGGATCAATATATTTTGAATGCCGCAGTGCTGGCCAAGATTACCACGGGCTATAACTTGAACGTCAGCAACGTCAAAGCCAGTAACGCGGGCACCGTCGGCGCTGATTCGCATGTTACGTCGCTCAACGTGTCAGACACCAGTGCCAATATTTCAAGCTACCTTGACAACTTGTTGTCGGCCAATGGAAAACTGGGCACCGTTTTCCAAACGGGCGTCCCATCACCTATCAGTTTGACGCACGCTCAATTGACCGCAAATGGCGCCGTATTGAACAAGATCAGCAACAGCTACTCCCTGGCTGTGACCTCAATTCTGGCAGGCAGCGCCAGTGCCGTGGCGACCACAGCCCATGTGGCCACGGTTGCGGTGAGTGATTCGTCGTTGAACATCAAAACCAACTTGGACACTTTGCAGAGCTTGGGCGCCAAACTCAGCAGCATCACGCAGACCGGCACCGCCACCACCATGGCTATTACCGCAGACCAGTACATCAATAACAACGCGGCATTGGGCAAGATCAGCAACAGTTACACCTTGTCGGTTAGCGGTGTCAGCGCCGCCAGCGCCACCACCGTGGGTAACAACAACCGAGTCTTGAGCTTGTCGGTGACCGACAGCAGTGACAGCATCGTGCGCAACCTTGATGCGCTGCAAAGCCTGGGCGCCCAATTAACCAGCATCACGCAAACCACGCCGACCAGTCCATTGGCGATCACCGCGGCCCAGCTGTCGGCCAATGGGGCGGCTTTAAGCAAGATCAGCAACGCCTTCACGATGAATGTGCGCAATGTGCCGGTTGACTTTGCGGCCGCCATTGCCATAACCACCAACGTCGCCACCATCTCAGTGACCGACACCGCTGAAAACCTCTCTCGCAAAATCGACAGCTTGCAAGCATTGGCCAGCAAACTGGCCAGTGTCACTGTTTCAGACAACTCCAACCCCTTGGCGCTGACCGCGACACAATGGGCAGCCAATGCGTCCGTGTTGGGCAAGATCACCAATGGTTACAGCGTCAGCATCAGCGACATCACAGCAGCCAGCGCTGTGGGCTTAGCGGGCAATGCACATGTCAGCGCCATGAGTGTCTTGGACACCAGCGCCAACATTGCAACACAACTTGACGGCCTGCAAAGTTTGGGGCGTCAATTGACCGACATTCGTCAATCCGGCGCAGCCAGCCCTTTGAGCATCAGCACCACGCAATGGACATCAGATGCCGCCGCAATCGGCAAAATTCGCAACGCCTACAGTTTGAACGTCACCGGCGTGAGCGCGGGTAACGCGGTCAACGTCGCGGCACAGGCCAATGTGGCCTCGGTCGAGGTCACCGATACGTCAGACAACATTGCTAAAAATTGGGATGCAATGGCTCAAATCGGCGCACAGCTGAACAAGATCACATCGTCCAACGTCGCGACCTCTATGGCCATCACTGCCACTCAATTGGCCAGCGATGCGGCAGCGCTGAGCAAAGTGCAAGGCAACTATCTGTTGGACGTCACGAATGTCGCGGCCGCCAACGCATCGGCGATCAATGGCATGAGTCACGTGGCCAGCTTCTCGGTGCTGGACGAAGCCGAGCACGTTAATGCCAACCTGGACGCTTTGGATGGCATGCTCAAGCTCAATACCATCACCAACACCACAACCACGCCAATTAACGTCACAGCAGCGCAGTGGGCGAACGACGCCGACACGATCGGCAAGATCAGCAACAACATTTACAGTGTCACCGTCAGCGGTGTGGATGCAGCCGCTGCAACGGGATTGGCCACGGGCCATGTAGTTTCAGTCTCTGTGGCAGACACCACCGACAACATTTTGACTTCGCTGGGCGATTTGCAAGCCATGGGCAGCAAGTTGACAGGCATCACGCAAACAACGGCCAGCACCATCGACATCACAGCGGCTCAGCTCTACGCCAACGCGCCCACCTTTGCCAAGTTCAATGACAGCTACAGCCTGCGCGTATCGGGTGTGGCCGCGGATGATGCGCTGACGGTCTCCCGCCTGGCCGGTGTGAGCAACATGGACATCAGCGACACAAGTGCCAACATCGCTACGCATCTGGACGATTTGCAAAGCCTGGGAACTCGCGTTACCGCACTGACACAAACAGGCGTTGCCGCCCCGTTGGCCATTACCGCTGCGCAGTGGCGCACAGATGCCACGGCCTTGAGCCACCTCGACACCCACACGCTGTGGGTGCGCGCGGTGAGTTTGGACCAACTGGCTGCGATTTCTGCCGATACACAAGTGACTCAAATTGACATCAGTGACACCAGCGCCAACATCGCAAGCAAACTGAGCGACTTAATGGCACTGGGCAGCCGTTTGCACAGCGTAATCCAAACCGATGTGATCACCCCCATGTCCGTTACTGCAACGCAAATGACCTCGGCCGCGTCGGTCTGGGCCAAATTCAGCAATGCTTACAGTCTGAACGTCAGCGACGTTTTGGCCACCGATGTGGGCACGGTTAATGTGCGCTCCGATGTGAGTGCGTTTTCAGTCAAGGACAATGGCGCCAACATTCAATCGGGCTTAACAGCATTGTTCAGCACTGCGGCAGGGGCTAACAGCAAACTGGTCAATGTGACGCAAACCGATGTGAACCTTACGCAACTCGACGGAAGCAGCACGGCTTTGAATTTGACTTACGGCCAATGGAACCCAGCCGATAGTCTTTGGGGCACCTTCACCGACGTCAAGGTTGCAGTGACTGGCGTATCAGCGACCAATGCCTCCACAGTTGCGGGTCAAGCCCACGTGAGCCAAGTCAGTGTGAGCGATACTCGCGCCAACATTCAAAACAATTGGAATTACCTGCAATCCGTCAATGCCAAACTCAATGGAGTGGCGGTGACCGATGATGGCGCTTTGACGATAACGGCAAGGCAAGTGGTTGCCGATGCGGCGGTGCTGAGCAAACTGTCTGGGACTTACAGCCTGTCAGTGACTGACGCACTGGTCTCGGATGCCATGAGCCTGCAAGGCATGACCACCGTCAGCTCCTTCGCCATTAAAGACACGGCTAACAACATTGCCAATGATTTCAGCAGGCTCAATGCTTTGACCAAAATTAGCAGCATTGCCCCGTCAGACAACTTGCCCATACAACTCACGCAAGACCTATACAACGACAACGCTGTAGCTCGCGGGAAGATCTCGAATTTGTATTCGGTGACCGTGGGTTAAGCTCCCCTCATGTAGCCAGCCTGCTGGTGATGAGGGTGATGGCACGCACAGGTCTTTCGCTTGCAGGCAAGCTCCTGCGAATCGGGTTATTTGGGTAACGTCAAAATGCCTGCCGACAACGGGGTCTCTGGTCGGGCTTTGCTGAGCAGGTCGGTCGCTGCCAATTGTGCAATTTGGACTTTCGCCAAATTGGCGGTATCTTGCACAAAGTTGCTACTCATCCCTTTGCCTGATGCATTAGATGTTGACCTGAATTCAGCCATTGCTTGGGCCAGGTTGGTCACATTCGCCCGCAAGTCCACTTGGAACCACACGTCGGCTGCTGCATGGCTAGCCCCGTCTGTGGTCTGGTAGCTGGAGTTCAAGCCCACCACGTTGCCGTTGTTCAGGCTGGCGTCCGTGTTCACCGCCAAACTCAGCTGGCTGATGTTCAGCTGCGCCAAGGTCTTAAGCTCGCCTTGTTCGGTGATGCCATCAGAGTTGGCGTCCACCCACACACGCAGGTCACCAAAGGCCGCATCTTGATTGTTGATGACGCCGTCCAAGTTGCTATCCAACTGATTCAGTGCCGTGTAACCGTCTTCGGCCTTTTGGCCATTGGCCAGTGTGGTGGCCGAGCCAAACAACTCGGCGCCGCTGTTGATCACGCCGTCATGGTTCAAGTCCATCGCCAGCAAACCATCGGTTGGGCTGACCCAGCCTGTGCTCACCGCTTGGCCCAAGGCCATCAGGTC